>JAEWEI010000339.1 GCA_023389545.1 Actinomycetes bacterium
GTGTTGTACCCGACGAACCAGGTGTCCTCGTTGTGGCTCGTGGTCCCCGTCTTGCCCGACGCCGGGTAGGGCCGGGCGCCCAGCGACTTCCCGGTGCCGTTCCACACGTTGCCCAGCGCGTAGTTGAGCTGTGCGGCGATCGGCGGCTCGATCACCTGCGAGCAGGCCGCATCCGGCACGGGGAGCTGTGAGCCGTCCGGCATCGTGACGTTCGTGATCGCGATCGGCTTGCAGTAGACGCCGCCCGCGGAGAACGCCGCGAACGCCGCGGCCATCCGCAGCGGCGCCACGGACTGGCTGCCGATCACATTGGCGGGCAGCGGGTCGAACGGCTTGCCGTTGCCGCCCTGCACGATGCCCAGGCTCGCGGCGCCCTCCATGATCGAGCAGAGGTTGAGCTTCGTGGCCATCGCGATGTACGCCGAGTTCACCGAGTTCTGGGTCGCCTCCAGCACCGTCATCGGGCCTGTGGCGCTGCCCTCCGCGTTGCCGAACTTGTAGATCTCCGTCCCCACCCGGCGGCACGGCGCCGCGAACGCCCGGATCGGGTACGACATCGGGCTGGCGTCGACCACCTCGTCGAGGCTGTGCCCTTCGCGGAGCCACTGCAGCAGGGTGAACGGCTTGAACGTCGAGCCTGGCGCGAAGCCGCTCGAGCCGCCGTACCCGGTGTCGGTGTTGAAGTTCGTCGCCGTCTGCCGGGCGGGCGCCTCGCTCGTGTTGTTGTAGACGCGGTTCTGCGCCATCGCGGTGACCCGCCCGGTGCCGGGCTCCACCACGGAGATCGCCGACGAGACGCCCGACGGGTCGTCCACCGGGATGCCGTTCTTCACCTCGGCGTCCGCCAGCGCCTGCTCGCGCGGGTCGAGGGTCGTGGTGATCGTCAGGCCGCCCCGGTAGAGCAGCTCCAAGCGGTCGTCGACGGTCTCGCCGAACGTCGGGTCGTTCTTGATGATCTTCGTGACGTAGTCGCAGAAGAAGCCGCTGCCGGCCACCTGGTCGCCAGCGGCCATGCAGCTCAGCTTGGACGCCTGCGGGCGCAGGTAGTCGGCCAACGGCATCGCCACGCCCCGGGCGTGCTCGTCGGCGGTGATGTACCCCTGCTCGAGCATCAGGCCCAGCACCACGTCGCGGCGGGACTGCGACGCCTCAGGGTTCTTCACCGGGTCCCACTTGGTGGGGCTCTGCGTGACGCCTGCGAGGGTCGCCGCCTCCAGGTAGTCGAGCTCGGACGCGGGCTTGCTGAAGAACCGCTGCGCCGCGGACTCCGCCCCGTACACGGCGATCCCGAACTGGGCGATGTTGAGGTACCCCTCGAGGATCTCGTCCTTGGTGTTGGCGTTCTCCAGGGCCACGGCCACCTTGGCCTCCCGGAGCTTGCGGCCGTACCCCTCGGTGCCCTCCGCCTCACGCGCGTCGGCTGCGGCGGCGCGGTCGCCGTCGCGCAGCGCCGACTCGATCAGCACGTTCTTCACGTACTGCTGCGTCAGGGTGGACGCGCCCTGCGTGTCGCTGCCCGAGGCGTTGCGGGCCGCCGCGCGCAGCATGCCCGTCGGGTCGATGCCGCCGTGGTGGTAGAACCGCTTGTCCTCGGTGGCGATCACCGCCTGCTGCATGATCGGCGCGATCTGGTCGAGCGGGACCGCCTTGCGGTCCTCGGCGTAGAACTCCGCGAGGATCGTGCCGTCGGCCGCGAGCATCGTCGACTTCTCCGAGACGGCCTTGACGTCGAGCTGGGCCGGCAGGGAGTCGAAGGCCGTGGCCGTGACTCCAGCGGACCCTTTGAGCGCCGCGACCGCGGGCAGCACCAGCCCCGCCGCGAGCAGCCCGCCAACCCCGGCGAGCAGGGTGAAAGCGATCAGCAGAGAGATCGCCTGAACAAGGTTGACCTGACGGTCCCACGCTGGCCTAGCCCCCATTGAAAGAGCGTACGTGCGCATCCCGGAGGGCACCCGGCGAGCGTGGCCTCCTTAGCGCAGCGGCACGTCGGGGGCATGGGAAGGCTCCCATTGGTAGCCCGGATTGACCCGATCGGAGGATGCCCAGAGCGTGTGAAAGGCGTTACGGTCCCGGGGACGCCGCGGTGGCGTCCGCCGGGCCGCCGCTCGCCGACGGGGGCCGAACAGAGGGAGTTCGCGTGGGAACGACGCTGCAGGACGCACATTGGGCGGCATTCGCGGCCTGCGGACTGGGCAAGGTCTCACCCGATGCGCTCTTCGTCGAGGGCGCCGCCCAGCGTGAGGCGCGAGCGGTGTGCACGGGATGCCCGGTGCGCCTCGAGTGCCTGGCCGACGCGCTGGACAACCGCATGGACTTCGGCGTCTGGGGCGGCATGACCGAGCGGGAGCGCCGCGCGCTGCTCCGCCGCCGGCCCGAGGTGCGGTCATGGAAGTCCGAACTGGTGATCAGCGGAGACGTCGCGCTGGCGGCGCACTAGGGTGGCGGCCATGGCCACCCAGTGGGAGTACGCAACCGTTCCGCTCATCATCCACGCCACCAAGGCGATCCTCGACCAGTGGGGCTCCGACGGGTGGGAGCTCGTCCAGGTGATCCAGGGACCCGACGCCGGGCTCGTCGCGTACCTCAAGCGCCCGAAGGCCGGCGCGTGACGGCCACGCCCTCCCAGCGCCTGGCCGAGCTCGGCCTGGTGCTGCCGGCGGTCGCGGCGCCCGTCGCCGCCTACGTGCCGGCGGTGCGCTCCGGGGCGTATGTGCACACCTCCGGGCAGCTGCCCTTCGTCGACGGCGCCCTGCCCGCCACCGGCAAGGTCGGCGAGGGCCCCGGCCTCGTGGCGCCCGAGGACGCGCACGGCCTCGCGCGCGTCGCCGCCCTCAACGCCATCGCCGCCGCCGCCGCGGTGGCCGGCGGGGTCGACCACATCGCCCGCGTGGTCAAGGTCGTCGGCTTCGTGGCCAGCGACCCCGCGTTCACCGGCCAGCCCGGCGTGGTCAACGGCGCCAGCACGCTGCTGCACGAGGTGTTCGGCGAGGCAGGGGTGCACGCCCGCTCAGCGGTGGGCGTCGCGGTGCTGCCGCTCGACTCGCCCGTCGAGGTCGAGATCATCGTCGAGGTCGCCTGACCTCACGCCTCACCCGAGGTCCCGCACGGCCTGACCTCGGCCGAAGCCATCTGGCTCCGGTCGAGGTCCCGTGCGCTCAGCGCGCGCGGCGCTCGAGGCGGTCGACGTCGAAGAGCACGATGGCGCGGCCTTCGCGGCGGACCCAGCCGCGCGCGGCGAAATCGGCAAGCGCCTTGTTGACGGTCTCCCGAGACGCCCCGACGAGCTGTGCGAGCTCCTCCTGCGTCAGGTCGTGGGCCACCCGGATGCCCTCGTCCACGGTCTCGCCGAAGCGCGTCGACAGGTCCAGGAGCGCCTTGGCGACGCGGCCGGGGACGTCGGAGAACACCAGATCGGCCAGCGCCTCGTTGGTGCGGCGCAGCCGACGCGCGAGCGCGCCGAGCAGGTGCTTGGCGACTGTGGGGTTCGCCTCGAGCCACGCGATGAGCTCGAGGTGCCCGAGCTCGAGGATGGAGCCGTCAGCGACCACCGTGGCGGTCGCGGTGCGCGGGCCCGGGTCGAACAGCGACAACTCGCCGAACATCTCGCCCGGGCCGAGGATGGCCAGCAGGTTCTCACGGCCGTCGTTGGATCGGCGGCCGAGCTTGATCTTGCCCGACCGGATCACGTAGAGCCGGTCGCCCGGCTCCCCCTCGTGGAAGAGCACCTCGCCGCGCGACACCTCGACAGGGGTCATCGACGCGATGAGGGCGCTCGACGCCTCGGGATCCATGTTCGCGAACAATGGCGCCGACAGCACGACGTCGTCCTCCACGCTGGCACCTCACCTTCTCCGCTGGGAACGGTTCTGAGGACCAGTCTGCCGCATCAGAT
>JAEWEI010000460.1 GCA_023389545.1 Actinomycetes bacterium
GTGGGCTGCGGCGGGGTGGTATCGCCCTCGACGACGGCGACGGTGGCGCCGACGGTGGACGTGCCGATCTGGGTGAGCCCGAAGTACTCGGAGACCGTGCCGGTGACGCTCACGGCGTCGCCCAGCACCGCGTCGGTCGTGCCGGCGCGCAGGAACACGAAGACGCCGTCGGAGGCGCCGGGCGTCGCGTCCTCCGCGCCGCCCGAGCCTGCCGTCTGCACGTACAGCCCGCGGTAACCCGAGGCGCGGTGGTCGGCGGTGACGACGCCCTCGACCGTCACCTCCTGGCCGACGAGCGGCGACGCGGCGCCGGTTCCCTGGACCTCGGCGATGCTGTGCGTCACGGCGAGGGCCGCCGCCGCGGAGGCCTCGTCGGCGGACGCGGCCGTCGCGCCGTCAGCCGCCGGATCGGCGGACGCGGGAAGCGCCCCGACCACGAGGGCCAGGGCGCTGAGGGTGGAGACGGGGAGCAGAAGGCGCCGGGTGTGGCGCCGCGGGGTGAGCATCGGACGGTCCTCCTTGGCCGAGCCATGCCGTCGGTGCGGGTGGCACCTGGCGTGCTCGCACGCTAAACCCGGCGAATCGCCCACCGCTACCCCTGAACGGACTCGTCGTCCACTCGTCGCACGACGGTCACCCCCGCGTCATCGGCACGACATGCGCGGCGGGCCGGCGGGCCGGATCAGCCGCGCCGGCGGGTCGCCTGCAACGGCAGCCACGCCGCGAGGTCCGCGCGCTCGCCTGAGGCGGCGACTTTGCCCGCGGCGACCGCGTCCTGCCACGCGAGCTCGCCGGTGGCGAGCCCCAGCCACGTCTGCGCGTCGGTCTCCACCACATTGGGCGGGGTGCCCCGCGTGTGCCGCGGACCCTCGACGGCCTGCACGGCGCCATCGGGCGGCACCCGCACCTCCACCGAGCGGCCCGGCGCCACCTCCGCCAGCTCCTCGAGCGTGAACCGCACGGCGGTCCGGCGCACCGCCACCGGCACATCCCCGCCAGCGTCCCGCCACTGCCACACGGCCTCACGCCCCTGCGCCGGATCAGTCCGCCGTCTCACACCCATGCCCTCGATCATGCCCGAGGCGCGCGTCCCATCCTGTGGGGCTGCCACCAGCGACACCGATGGCACGCGGGCGCTCCGCCTGATATGGGGGGAAACTGGAGCAATCGCAAGGTTCCGCAAGCGATCAGGGGGACATCATGGCGAGCACACCACCCGTGGCGGACGCCGCGGGCTCCACCACCTCGGTTCAGCACCGGGTGGTCACCACCGGGTCCGGGCGGCGTTGGCTCGCTGTGCTGCGGCTCGCGACCGGGTTCATCTTCCTGTGGGCGTTCCTCGACAAGACGTTCGGGCTGCACTACAGCACCGGGGCGCCCGTCGAGGGCGGCACACCGTCAGTCGCATGGATCGACGGCGGGACGCCCAGCCAGGGCTTCATGAAGTTCGCGGCTGTCGGGCCGTTCAAGGACTTCTTCGCGTCGATCGCCAGCACCTTCACGGACTGGCTGTTCATGGCGGCGCTGCTCGGCATCGGCATCGGCCTCATGGCGGGCGTCGCGCTGCGCATCACCGCCGTCGCGGGGACCATCCTCATGCTGTGCATGTGGGCGGCCGAGTGGCCGCCCATGGAGGGCTCCAGCAACCCGATCGTCGACTACCACATCATCTACGCGCTGGTGATGATCGTCTGCGCCGTGCTCTACGCGGGCGACACCTGGGGCCTGGGGCGCTGGTGGGGCTCGCTGGTGGGCCGTCAACGCTGGCTGCGCTGACCGACGAGCGCCGGCCGGACTCATCCGCAGGGAAGAGGCCGGCCGGCGCCCATCAGGGGCGCCCGCCCAGCGGCGGGCGCCCGCGCCTACCAGCGGGCGTTGCGCGCCATCTCCAGCGCGATCTCCTGCCACCACTGGCCGGCGGCCGGGCCGCCGTTGCACGCGCCGTCGCTCTCACCGGGCAGCTTCACCCAGAGGAGCGCGTCGAGCCCGCCGCTGCCGACGCGCGCGGGCCGCTCGCCGAGCGCCCGCCCGCGCGGGTTGCACCACTCGCCGTTGGAGCCGTTGCCGTTGCGCGAGGTGTCGATGACGAACGTCTTGCCACCCGTCAGGCCGGAGATCGTCTGGCCGTAGGAGCGCGAGGCGTCAGTCGTCTGGTAGTTGGACGTGTTGAGCGCGAAGCCGACCGCGTGCTCGAAGCCCACCAGGTTGAGGCGGCGGGCCGCCTCCGCGGCGCCCAGCCAGCCCGAGTGGCCGACGTCGAGGTACACGCGGGCGCCCTTGAGGGTCAGCGCCTTCGCCGCGTACTTCAGGTACCCCACCCGGTCGCCCTGGCCGCTGCAGTCCCCGAGCTGGGCGAGCGCGTCAGGCTCCAGGACCACCCACGGGTTGCCCTGGATGCCCGAGGCAACGGTGTCGATCCAGCGCGCGTACTCGCTCTCGGCGACGCCGCCACCCGAGTGGGAGCCGCAGTCGCGGCCCGGGATCGCATAGACCACCAGCACCGGCGTCTTGCCGGCGGCGACGGCACGCGAGGTGTAGTCGCGGACCCCCGCCTGAGCCTCGGCCGGGTTGTCCCAGTCGCCGACCCAGTAGGCCTGCGGCGTCTGGGCGATCTTGTTCAGCAGCGTCTTCGTGTCGCCTGATGCGGCAGCGGCGGCGAGGTACGCCTGCGTGTCGGTGTCGACGTAGAAGTCGCCCGTCTGCGGCGGCGGTGTCGTGGGGTTGGTGGTGGGCGTCACCGTGGGCGTGACGGTGGGCTTCACCGTGGGGCTGACGGTCGGGGTGGGCGCGACGGTCGTGGGGTTCGACGTGGGCGCCGTGCCGGTGCACGTGGTGCCGTTGAGGCGGAAGGCGCCGGGGATCGGGTTCGACCCGCTCCAGGAGCCGTTGAAACCGAAGCTCGTGCGGGCGCCAGTCGCGAGGTTGCCGTTCCACGGCAGGCTGGTGACCGACACGTTCGCGCCACTCTGCGCGACCGTGCCGTTCCAGAGCTGCGAGATCTTCTGCCCTGAGGCGAAGGACCAGTCGACGGTCCAGGACGTGAGCGGGTCGCCGAGGTTGGTGATCGTCACGTCGGCGCCGAAGCCGGTGGTCCACTGGTTGGTGATCTTGTAGTCGACGCGACAGGCGGGCGCCGCCTGGGCCGTGGTGGCCGTGACCAGCCCGATGCCGGTCACGGTGAGCAGGCTCGCACTCAGCAGCGCTGCGGCCTTCCTGCGGTGGGACATGCGTCTCTCCATCATTCGGGGGCGCGACCAACGTGACGGCGATGTGCACGGGTCGCTCGTGTCGGGACGACA
>JAEWEI010000461.1 GCA_023389545.1 Actinomycetes bacterium
TCATCGAGGTACCGGGTGAGCGCCGATCCATCGACGTAGACCCGCACGGCGTCACCCTAGCCAGCGAACCTGGAGGTCAGAGGCAGGACACACCTCCGGCCGGCCACCACGAGGGCAGGCCGGCCGGAGGTCGAGCGGAACGTCAGGCGCCGCGCAGCCGCTCCATCGCCAGCTGCACCAGCGCGATGAGCGCGTGCTTCGTGGCCGCCCGCGAACGGGCGTCGGTGTAGAGGACGGGGACGTGCGCCGGGATGGCGAGCGCCTCGCGGACGTCGTCGAGCTGGTGCTTGGCGACACCGTCGAAGCAGTTGACCCCCACGACGAACGGGATGCCGCGGCTCTCGAAGTAGTCGACGGCCGGGAAGCACTGGTCGAGCCGGTCGGTGTCCACGAGGACGACCGCGCCGATCGCGCCGCGCACCAGGTCGTCCCACATGAAGAGGAAGCGGTCCTGGCCCGGCGTGCCGAACAGGTAGAGCCACAGCGACCCCGGCAGCGCGATGCGACCGAAGTCCATCGCCACCGTGGTGGTGGTCTTGCGGTCCGAGACCCCGCCGGCGTCGTCGACGCCGACCGAGTGCTCCGTCATGGCCGCCTCGGTGTTCAGCGGCTCGATGTCGGAGATGGACCCGATGAAGGTCGTCTTGCCGACGGCGAAGCCGCCCGCGACGACGATCTTGACGACTGTGGGGGCGACGTTGCCCGGAGCGGCCGTCGTGGCCACAGCGGCGTCAGAGGGCGGAAATGCCATTGAGAACACTCTCCAGCACGCTCAGTGAAAGGGCAGGGGACTGACCGGTGTTGACCTCCACCGGCGTGGACGTGTGCACACGGATGTACTTCGCGTCGGCCAGGTCGGCCACCAGGATCCGCACCACGCCAAGGGGCAGGTGCAGCAGGGCCGAGAGCTCGGCGACGGAGATGTAGGTGTGCGCTGCGTGCTGAAGGATCGCCCGCTTCTCGGGGGGCAGCCCTTGGCTCGAGACGGCGCCCGGCATGACCTCGACCAGCGCCTCGAGGGGCAGGTCGGATCGCGCCGAGCGCACGCGCCCGCCGGTCACGGCATAGGGCCGGACCGTTCGGGCCTCGTACTCCACGTGGTCGCTCATCGTCAGATCACGCCACCGGCGCCCGGGTGGCGCCATCGACGGGGAGCTGGCCGCGCATCTCGCTGATGAGCTGCGGGGTCAGCGTCGCCTCGGTGCGCGAGACGAGCATCGCCATCTCGTAGCCGATCAGGCCGACGTCGCAGCTCGCCTCGGCGACGACCGCGAGGACCGACCCGTTGGAGACGCTCATGAGGAAGAGGAACAGGTTGTCCATCTCGACGATGGCCTGCCGGACCTCCCCTGCGCGCAGCTGCCGCGAGGCGCCACGGGTCAGGCTCGACATGCCGGAGACGATCGCGGAGAGCTGGTCGCCGCTGGTGCGGTCGAGCTGCTCCGACATGGCCATGAGCAGACCGTCGGCGGAAACGACCAGCGTATGCCGGGTCCCGGGCACGGTCCGGACGAAGTTGTCCAGGAGCCAGCCGAAGTTGGCTGCCTCGGTGCTGAGCGCTGTCACACTTCCTCCTTGCGGTGGCAGCCGGGGTTGACTGCGTACTGAAACGTCACCATGTCGGGGACGACGGGTTGCTGTGCTGGTCTTGATCGACCAGCGGTTCGGATTCGTGACGGTTCGGCGAGTCGATCGGCGCTTCCGCCGCCCGACGTCCCCTCGACGTCCCGGACTGGAAGCTCGACAGCCGCGTGCGCAGCTCCTCGGCGTCCCGACCGGTGGCCCCGGTGGCCTCCTGGGTCACCAGGGGCGGTGACTCGGGAATCGCGACCGGAACGCGCTTCGTGAGCGACGGCGAGCCGGTCGAGCCGTTGACCGCGCTGGGGCGGTAGGCGGAGAGCTGGCTGAGCTCGGAGAGCGCCTGCTCCTGGATGTCGGATCGCAGGGCGAGCATCGCGGCGACCTCGTCATCCAGCGCGCCGATCCGCGGCGCAGCCGAAGGGGGCGACGAGCGCGGCGACTCCGCCGGGCCGGCGGCGGGCGCCGACGGGGTCCGACCAGTCCACTCGGGCGGCGTCCACGAGGCGGGAGCCGTCGTGGCCGGGCCCTGCGGGCGGAAGAACGACGACACCTGCTGCGGAGGGTGCGCGGCGGCGGGCCGCTCCTCCGGCAGCATGGGCGGCGGGGTCCAGCCCTGCGGCTCGGCGACAGGCGGCTGCGGCTGCGGGTGCGGCTGCACCGAGGACCTGCGGACCACGCCGGGATCGGCGGCTGGCTGCGAGGGCTCCATGGCGTCCATGGACCAGGCCGACTGCCGTGGCGCGATCGAGCCCGGGGCGGGCGCGGGGGCTGCCGGGGGGTCCGGGTGGAAGGACGGCACCGACGACGTGGGCTGCGACTCCGGCGAGCCATCGGGCTTGCGGCGGCCGAAGAGGCTCCAGCGGCGCCGGCCCTTGGACTCGTCGTGGTCGTCCTGGCCACCCTGCACCAGGTCGTTGAACGCCGGGGCGGGGCCGGCCGACATCGGCATTGCCGGGGCCCATGTCGGGACCTGCGGCTCGTGCTGCACGACGGGCTCGACTGCGTGGGCCTCGGCGACGAGCTCGGCCTCGACGGGGGTGAACATCTCCGTCTGCGCGTAGGTGTCGCGCTCGCGCTCGCGGTAGACGACGGGCTCGTCCTCGACCAGCCCGGGGACGGGCTGCTGCCATGCGCTCTCGGCGACTGGCTCGGGCTGTGCCTGCGCGGCGCCTCGGCGGTCCCAGGAGGGCGTGCCGTTCTCGATGGACGTCGGCTGCCAGGGGGCGTCCGCGGCGGGCGCCGGGACGTCGTTCCACTGCGGCGCCGGCTGCTGCCACGACGGCTCGGCGGGCTCGGCGGGCGCGCTCCACAGCGACTCGGCGGGCGCGTCCTCCTGCCACGGCTGGGCCTGCGGCGCGGCGTCGGCGACGGGTCCCCAGGCGGGGGTCGGCTCCCAGGCGGGCGCCGGCTCGTCCCACGCGGGCGCGGCGGCGGGGGGCTGCTCGGCGACGGGCTGCTCGTCCACCTGCTCGCCCGCGTTCCATGCCCGCGACTCGTCGAGCCCCGAGTTGGGCGCGACGGGCTCGTAGGCGGATGCGTACGGCGACGTGAACTGCGGCGTCGGACGCGCCTCGTCGAGCGGGTTGGCCCATCCGGTGTAACCGCTGTAGGCGGTGAAGTCGGGGTACGACGTCCGCGGCGCCTCCGCGGCCGGCTCCACGCTGGGCGCAGCCTCAGGCTGGTCCCACGTGGGCGCCTGCTGGTCCCACGTCGGCGCCGTCGTCGGCTCGTCCCAGGTCGGGGCCGACCACTGCTCGTCGACCTGCGCCGCCTCGAACTGCGGAGCCTCGAACTGCGGAGCCTCAACCTGCGGGGCCTCAACCTGCGGGGCCTCGAACTGCGGGATCTTCACCTGGGGGGCGGCGGCGACCGGCTCGGCGGCAGCGGTCTCCGCAGCCGCCCACGACGGCGTCCAGATCTGCGTCTCGTCGCCCTCGGGCTCGTCGGGCATCAGCCCGGGCACCTCGAAGTCGACGGCGCTGCGCCGCTGCGGGGGCGCGGCGGGCTCCGCGTCCGGGGCCGGGGCGGTGGGCGCGGCGAGCGCCTCGGCGGCGGCACGGGGCGACAGTCGCGGCATCCCGGCGGCGGGCAGGTCGGTGCGCCCACGGAACCCGGTGAAGAGGCCGGCACGCTCGGCGGGCGCCGAGGGCGTCGGCTTCTCCTCGACGGCGGGCTCCTCCTCGGGGGCCTGCCAGGCGGGGGTCGTCGCACGCGAGCGGCTGGGGAGCCCGCCCGACGGCGCCGCGGCGATGGCCGGGGTCCACCCGGTCGCCTCCGCGGACAGCTCGGGCGACAACCGGGCCTCGGCGGGCGCCGGCAGGACGATGTTGTCCTCATCGAACGTCTTCGCGGACCGCTTGGGCAGCCCGCCCGGCGCCGCCAGCGGGAGCTCGCCCGAGTCGTCGTCGCGCAGGCGGCGACGCGGCAGCCCCAGCGGCGTCGAGCCGTCGGTGAGGGCGGCGAGGTCAACGGCCTCGACGACGGGCGCCTCCTCCTGCACGGGGCGCGGGCGCTCCTGCACGGGCTCGGGGGCCGCCGCCAGGGCGGGCGGGGACTGCTGCGGGGCGCCGAACTGCTGGCTCTCGGTCGCCGCGAACAGCGTCACGGGGAAGCGCACAGTGGTGACCGTCCCGGTGCCGCGCTGGCTCTTGGCGAGCCGGACCTCCGCGCCGAGGCGGTTCGAGATGCGGCCGACCACGAAGAGCCCCAGCCGCTGGGCGCCCAGGGCGTCGCTTGCGGCCGTGGACCGGATCTTGGAGTTGGCGGCCTCGAGTTCCTGGTCGGACATGCCCAGGCCGTGGTCGAGGATCTGCACCACGACGAACTCGCCAATGACGCCGGTCTTGACCTCGACCGGGGTCTCGGGCTCGGAGAAGATCGTCGCGTTCTCCAGCAGCTCGGCCAGGAGGTGCGCGGCGCCGAGCGCGTTGAACCCGTGCATGAGCGGGTCGATGGGCAGGTCGAGCTCGATGCGGTCGTACTGCTCGATCTCGGACGAGGCGGTGCGGATGACGTCCGAGAGGGGCATCGAGTCGCGCACGCGGCGGCCCGAGTCGATGCCGGCGAGCACGAGGAGCGACTCCGCGTTTCGACGCATTCGGGTGGCGAGGTGGTCGAGGCGGAACAGGTTCGCCAGCGTGTTCGGGTCTTCCTCAGCGCGCTCCAGCGAGTCGATGAACGACAGCTGGCGGTTGAGGAGCACCTGGTCGCGGCGGGCCACGTTGACGAACATCTCAGCGATGGACCCACGCAGCGCGGCCTGCTCCTGGGCGACCTGCAGCGTGGTGGCGTTCACGGAGTTGAACGCCGCGGCGAGCTGGCCGACCTCGTCGGAGGAGTCCACGGGGATCTGCACGAGCTCCAGGCCGGGTCCCTCCCCGGGGACGGTGACCTGCTCGACGAGCCGCGGGAGCTGGTCGCGGACGTCCTGCGCCGCGCCCGTGAGCCGCCGCAGCGGGTTGACAATGCCTCGGGAGACGACGATCGCGAACGCGAAGGACGCCAGGGCGGCGACGATGGCGCCGACGATCGTGGCGATCGCGGTGTTCCGGGCGTCGGCGCGGGCGCTCGCCGCGACGGTGCCGGCGGAGGCGAGGACCTTCTCGCTGACCTCGGCGATCGTCGTCAGCTGCTTGTTGACGTCGAAGCTGAGGTCCTCGATGGTGGGCAGGTTGCTGCCGGGCGCCGCCTCGGCGATGAGGGCGCGCTTGCGGGTGAACGACGACGTCGGGTCGTCCACGGGAAGGCGCAGGGCGCGCTGGCCCAGGGACGCGAGCTTGACCCGAGCCTCATCCCGGGAGATCTCCGTCGAGGCGGTCTGCGTCTGGTAGGACCGCAGCGAGGAGGCCGACGAGCCCTGCGTGGCGATGATGCCGGCGCCGAGCGCGAGCTCGTTGACCAGGTCCTCAGCCGTCACCGTGAGCGCGTGGTACGACGCGACGTACCGCCCGAGCTGGCGGTTCTCGAGGGCGTCAGCGATCTGGCTCACCAGGCTGATCTGGCCCTGGATGATCGCGTTGTACGCACGGGTCACGGTGGAGGTGTTCGCATCGGCGTCGACCAGGGTGCGCACGGCGCCGATGTTGATGTTGTGCGCGTTCTGCGCCTCCTTGAAGGACGCGACGACATCAGCGGGGAACTGCGAGAAGTCGACCTTCGCGGTCAGCGGCTTGACCGCGGCCAGCGCGGCGTTCGTGGCGCCGCGGGCCTCTTCGAGCGCCGCCCTGTCTCGCACGGCCGCCACGGAAAGCGCTCGTTCCTGCTGCAACGCCACACCGAGCGGCGCATACCCCTCGAGGACCTCGATGACTGTCGCGGCGGCGCCTGCCGAGCGCGCGGTCCGCAGCGCGTCGTACGAGATGTACGCACCGGCAGCGAGAAGCACGATCATGGGCACGGCGAGGACCGCCAGGACCTTGGCGCGGATGCCAAGTCTGCGCAGCATGTCGACCTCTTTCCTTCACCCGTGAAGGGCGTCGCACCGGCGGTGACCGGCTCTGTGGGGCCAGCCTGGCGGTCACCGTTCGCATCTCATCGGCT
>JAEWEI010000285.1 GCA_023389545.1 Actinomycetes bacterium
CTGCACGACTCCATCGGGCACGCGTTGGCCGTGATCTCCCTGCACACCGAGGTCGCGCGCGAGGCGACGACCGGCGATGAGACGCGTCGCGCGCTCGACGTGGTCGGGGCCACGACCTCGGAGGCGATGGCCGACTTGCGGCGCACGGTCGCGGGCCTACGACGCGCCGAGCCGGCGCCTCGCCACGCGCTGGACCTCGACTCATTGGGCGCCGTCGTCGCGCCCGCCCAGGCCGCGGGGATCTCGGTGAGCGTCAGCAACACCGTCCAGGGACAGGTGCCCGCCGCGCTGGAGACGGCTGTCTACCGGATCGTCCAGGAGTCCATCACCAACGTCGTGCGGCACTCGACGGCGACGCACGCGGAGGTCCGGATCGACGCGGACGACGGGGCGATCCGCGTCCGGGTCGTCGACGACGGCGAGAACAGCGGCGCGGACGCGCCGCAGGCCTCCGGGCACGGTCTGGTGGGCATGCGCGAGCGCGCGGAGCTCCTGGGCGGCAGCCTTGACGCGCGGCGCACCCCAACGGGCTTCGAGGTCTCGGCCACGCTGCCGTGGGAGGGGCGATGATCACCGTCGTCCTGGTCGACGACCAGGACCTGGTGCGCGCGGGCCTGCGCACGCTGCTCGCCCACGATCAGGACATCCGCGTCGTGGGCGAGGCCTCCGACGGCCGGCGAGGCGTCGAGGCCGTCCTGCGGAGCCGGCCCGACGTGGCGTTGATGGACATCCGGATGCCGGTGATGGACGGCATCGAGGCCACTCGGGCCATCCGCGCCGACGCCCTGGCCAGCGCGCACGTCGTCATCCTCACCACCTTCGACGACGACCACGACGTCGCCGAGGCGATCCGCGCGGGCGCCGCGGGCTACCTGATGAAGGACACCCCCGGCGCCGAGCTGCGCGACGCCGTCCGCCGGGCCGCCCGAGGCGAGCGGCTACTGTCCCCCGCCATCGTCGGCAAGCTCCTCGACCTCGTCGCGACCAGCCCACCCGCGCCCGCGCGCGACCCGCGGCTCGCCCAGCTCAGCGCGCGCGAGCTCGACGTGCTGGTCCGGGTGGGCCACGGCGACACGAACGACGAGATCGCGGCGCGGCTGTTCCTGAGCCCCGCGACCGCCCGCACCTATGTCAGCCGCATCCTCGCGAAGCTGGGCGCCCGCGACCGGACGGAGCTCGCGGTCATCGCGCACCGCTCGGGACTGGTCGCCTAGGACTCGGCGTCTCGCCGCACGACGCGGCCCGGCAGGTGGCTCCTCGCCGCGAGCGCGTTCGCGGGACCTTCGGCCTGGTCAGCGCAGGACTTTGGCCCCCGCGAGGCCAGACGCCGCCCGAGCAGGCTGGTCATGACGGCACGGGCCGTCACGGCGCCGCCACCCCCACGTCGCCGCTGCACACACGGTAGGAGCCCTGACCCATGGACTCGGTCCTCGTCATCGGAGGCACCGGCCTCCTCGGTTACCACACGACCCTCGAGCTGCTGCGGCGCGGCTACACAGTGACGTCGCTGGCCCTGCCGCCCATGCCCGTGGAGGACCTGTTCCCCGCCGGGGTCGAGAACGTGCTGGCCGATGTCAGCGCGCTGTCCGACGATGAGCTCGGCGCCCTCCTGGAGGGCCGGCACGCGGTGGTCTACGCCGCTGGCGCCGATGAGCGCGTCATTCCCGACGCTCCGTCCGCGCACTTCTTCTACGAGGCCAACGTGCGCCCCGTGCAACGTGTGGCGCGGCTCGCGCGGGCCGCGGGCGTCGAGAAGTTCGTGCTGTTCAACTCCTACACCGCCGAGTTCGCCGAGCAGTGGCCCGATCTGGGCTACCGGACGCGCAACGGCTACCCGCGCACGCGGCTCGCACAGGAGGAGATCGCGTACCTCGAGGGCGACGGGGCGATGGACGTCATGTCGCTGCGCCTGCCGTACATCTTCGGCACGATGCCCGGCCGCACGCCCCTGTGGCAGATGTTCATCGACTTGATCCGCGCGCAGCCGGGCTTCGTGGGGGTCGGCGCGGGCTCGACGTCCTCGGTGACTGTCGACCAGGTCGCCCAGGCGGCGGTGGGCGCCATCGAACATGGTGAGCACGGTGGCCGCTACCCGATCAACGGCTACAACCTGACGTACCTCGAGTTCCACCGCACCATCTGCGAGCTGATCGGCCGTAACCCGGACGAGGTCGGCGTCGTGCCGCTCGAGGTCCTGCTCCCCGTCGTCGCGCAGCACGACGCCGCAGCCGCGGCAGCGGGCAAGGAGCACGGGATCCACGTGAGCGACTCCACGCGGTTCAACGCCCGCGACGCCGTGTCCGACCCCGCCCTGACGCAGCCGGTGCTGCGCTACGCCGACGCCGACGTGCCCGCCGCGATCGTCGAGACGATCCGCGCCTGCCTGGAGATCGAGGCCCAGGCCGCCACTGTCTGACCGCACCCCCGAGGGCTGGCCACCGGCGATCCCGCCCGCGCGCGGGGATCGGCGGTGGCCGGCCCGTCGTGCGCTGTCAACTGGTTCGTCGGACGATCTGGTCCCGGGATGCCTCGACATCCTCGACGAGCGCGTCGAGGTCGACGCCGACGAGCCGGCCTGCCCACTTGCGGGGGATCCCGTCGACGAGCACCGCCTCGATGTCCCCCGCGGATGCCCCGAGCACGAGCGCGCCGATCGCGTCGTTGAGCGGCATCATCCCGACCGACTGGGCATTGACCAGCAGGAGATCGGCGCGCTTGCCGGGCTCGATCGAGCCGGTGAGGTCGCCGAGCCCGAGGGTGCGGGCGCCCTGGAGCGTGGCGAGGTCGAGCACGTCACGCGTGGTGATCCGCTGGGCGGGGGCGCCCGTCGCGCTCTCGACGGCACGCATGCGCTGGATCGCCAGGAGCGTGCGCATCTGCGTGAACATGTCACCGGAGAGCGCCACCTCGACGTCGATGCTCAGCCCTGGCCGGATGCCTGCGGCGAGCGCCTCGTCGATGGCCGGGACGCCCGACTCGAGGCCGATCTGCGGCTCGGACGTCGGGGCCAACGACACCGTGGCCCCGAGGTCGCCCATGGCCTTCCACGCGTCGTCGCTCAGGCCGGTGGCATGGATCAGGGTGACGGACGGCCCGAGCAGGCCGTCACGGGCCCAGTCCAGGATGGCGGCCGACGAGGCGTGCCCGAAGACGGCGTCGATGCTGACCCCGATGTCGAGGCCCCGCGCCACGGCGCCGAGCGCGGGCCCGTACGCCAGGCGCTGCCCGGCGATCTCGTCGGTGGCCAGCGCCGCCAGCCGCACCGTGAGCCGGCCGCCCTCGCTGCCCTGGTACCGGGAGACGACCCGCTCCAGGTCGCCGGGCCACTGCTCGTCCCAGTCGCCGAAGTGCGGGGCCATGGACGCATGGACCCCGCGGATGCCGCTGTCCGCGAGCGCCTGGATCGCGGCGTCGGTGTGGGCGGCGCTGCGGGAGTTGTGCGAGAAGTCGAGCAGCGTGGTGATGCCGCAGTCGATCGCGCTGAGCGCCGCCAGCCGCGTCCCGACGAGCATGTCCTCGGGCGTGTAGGCCGGGGCGGTGCGGGCCAGCGTCGTGGTGACGTAGGACATCAGGTCGGTGACGTCCGGGATGCTGCGGCGCATCTGCGCCTGCCAGGCGTGGCGGTGCGTGTCGACGAAGCCGGGCGCGATGATCCGGCCGCGGGCGTCGACGATCAGCGCCTCGCCGACGAGGCTGGCCAGCTCGGGCTGCCGCAGCAGGTCCCTCCCAACGGCCACGATGGCGCCGTCGTGCACCAGCACGTCACCGCGCTCGAGGACGGGCACAGTCGCGGAGCCGGTGACCACGGCGCCGCCGGTGAAGAGGAACGTGGGAGTCGGGGCTGCGGTGAGGTCAGGAAGCGGCGTCGGCATGGCGGGTCCTCTCGTCGGTCGTCGTGGTGGAGTCCGGCTGCCGGTGCAGCACCATGCCCGCGTGGTGGAGCACGCCGTCGATGAAGTCGCCGTCGGCGGTGAACCCGGTGTCGTCCAGGTACTCGATGTGGTCGCCCTCGATCCAGTACTGGCCCTGGTAGGCGTGCTCGCGGTCGCCGCGCGCCTCGTCGTAGCGGCCGTCGGGCAGCAGCCGGTGGAGGACGTGCCCGTCGTCGGTCGACCAGAGGCCTGCATAGGGGTGTGCGGTCATGTGCGTTCCTTCGCTCGTGGTGGGCTAGGTCGTGCCCCTCCACTCTCACCGGGCACTGGCCGGCGATGAAGGCCGCCCCGTGGCTGGGAGCGCCGCACCCTGGTTACCGGACCGCCCTCGACCCGCCGGTTGGCGCTACGAGGCGGACGAGCGGGCGTCCGCCCACCCGGGCGCGCCCGAGGCGGCGATCGTGCCGAGGAGGCTGAGCGCGTCGGCGCTCCGGCTGGCCGGCTCCGCCTGGTAGCACAGCAGCTGCTGCCCGGGCGCGGCCGCGACGTCGAAGGTGTGCATTGAGAGCGTCATCTCCCCCACGGCGGGATGCACGAACCGCTTGGTCTCGAGCCGCTTGCCGCGCGCGTGGTTCTCGGTCCACATGCGGGCGAAGTCGGGGCTCGTCGCCAGCAGCCTGTCGACGACCGCGCGGATCCGGGGATGGTCCGGTGACCGGCCCTCCGCCAGGCGGTATCCCGCGACGGCGTTCGCGGCTGCCGCCTCCCAGTCGGCATAGAAGCTGCGGGAGGCCGGGTCCAGGAATACCTTCTCCATCAGGTTGCGGCTCACGGGGAAGCCGCCGAACAGCGCGTCGCCGAGCCGGTTGCCCGCGATCACGTCGTAGGCGGAGTTGATGACGAGCGCGGGCGTCCCGGTCCAGGAGTCCATGAGGCGCAGCAGCTCGGGGTCGACGCGCTCGGCGAAGCGGTCCGCCCGCGGGCGCGGCGCGAGCCCGGCGAGCCGGTACAGGTGCCCGCGTCCGTCGTCGTCCAGGTCGAAGGCCGCGGCGAGCGCGTCGAGGACCTGCCCGGACGGCCCGCTCTCCCGGCCCTGCTCGAGCCGGATGTAGTAGTCGACGCTCATGTCGGCGAGCATCGCCACCTCTTCGCGGCGCAGGCCGGGGACGCGCCGGCGCTCGCCCCCGCGCAGGCCCACGCTCGCGGGCGTCGTGGCGTCGCGTCGCGCGCGCAGGAACTCGGCGAGGGTCGGCGCTGTCATGGCAGCAACCTACGGCGATTCCCCCGCATCAGGGAGGGCGCGTCACACCCAGGCAGCCCGCACGGACGAAGGTCCGGCCTGGTCTGGGCATACGCCGAGCACGATGAGGTGCATCACGTCCCCCCGTTCGCAAAGGCGCACACGATGTCTGACTTCTCGCGGCTCCTCGAGCCGGCACGCTGGGGCTCCCTCGAGCTGCCGAACCGCATGTTCATGC
>JAEWEI010000350.1 GCA_023389545.1 Actinomycetes bacterium
GCCGTTCGCCACCTCTGCGGTGGTGTGCGCGCGGGCGATGCCGGCTCGTTCACGACACGTGACCGCGGGCCGTGACTGCCGGATCGGGGATCCGGACCAGCGGGTGCAGCCTCCCAGGAGGACGCACGTCGTCGTGCGACCGACCGGTCCGTGACGCTGCTGGGGCCGTCAGAGGCCGCCGCCTCCCCGTGCCCGGGAACTCCGACGTCTGGAAACGTGTGACTTCCTCGACTCAAACCCCCGGCGCCCCCACGGGAGCCACCCGTCGTTCCCTCCGCACCCGGCTCGCCGACTCGGGCTCGGTCCGAGTCCGCGCCGTCGTCGGCGTCACAGCGGTCCTCTTGGTCGGCTCCGGCACAGCCGTCGCAGCCGCCGCCCACAAAACCGTCTCGCTGGACGTGAATGGCGACACCACCACCGTCAGCACCTGGTCCGGCAGCGTCGAAGGCCTGCTCGACGAGAAGGACATCCAGGTCTCCGACCGGGACCTGGTCGCCCCCGTGGGCGCCCTGCGGGACGGCGACGAGATAGTCGTCCGGACGGCCCGTCAGATCGACGTGCAGACCGACGGCGCCGCCGAGACCGTGTGGACCACGGCGCTCACCGCCGACGAGGCGCTGCAGTCGCTCGAGGCGCGCGGCGACGACGTGCGCCTCGTGGCCAGCCGGTCCACCGCCGACGGGCGCCCGGAGCTCAACCTCGAGCTGACCCTCGACGGGCCCGCCGACGTGGTCGTGGACGGCCAGACGCTCACCGTCGACGACGGCTCCACCACCGTCGGGGAGGCCCTCGACGGCCTGGGCGTCACGCTGGGCGAGCACGACACCGTGACCGTCGCCCGCACCGACACGGGCCGCGTGTCCGTCGTCGTGAGCCGGGTGGTCATCGAGGAGGTCACCACCACCAGCGAGGTCGCCTTCGGCACCGTGACGCAGGACGACGCCTCGCGCTACACCGGCCAGAAGGCCGTCGTCACCAAGGGCGTCGCCGGCGTCCGCACCGTCGTCGACCGCGTCACCACTGTGGACGGCGTGGAGACGGCGCGCGAGACCCTCTCCGACGCGGTCACCCAGGCCCCTGTCGACGAGGTCGTGAAGGTCGGGACGAAGAAGCGCCCCGCCGCGTCGTCCTCAGCCGCGTCCTCGGGCGGCGGCGCGATCACCGCGGGCGGCGCCGCCGACTCGCTGAACTGGGCCGCGCTGGCCAAGTGCGAGTCGGGCGGCAACGCGTCGATCGTCTCCGCGACCGGCAAGTACCACGGGCTGTACCAGTTCTCGGTCGCCACGTGGCAGGCCGTCGGCGGGACGGGCCTGCCCTCGCAGGCGTCCGCCGACGAGCAGACGGCCCGCGCGAAGATGCTCTACAACCGCTCGGGCGCCGGGCAGTGGCCGCACTGCGGCTCGCGCCTGTTCAGCTGACCGACACGTCGTCGCAGCATCCCGTCGCGAGCGCGCACACCCTCCGGGGAGTGCGCGCTCGCGGTGTGTGCGGCGCAGGCCGTTAGGCTCTGGGGCATGACTGCCACCGCCGGACCCCTGCTCGGTCCCGCGGAGATCCGCGAGCTGGCCGCACGGGCGGGCATCCGCCCCACCAAGACCCTCGGGCAGAACTTCGTGCTCGACGGCGGCACCGTCCGCAAGATCGTGCGCCAGGCCGACGTGACCGCGGGCGAGCGGGTCGTCGAGGTCGGGCCCGGGCTCGGCTCGCTCACGCTGGGACTGCTGGAGGCCGGCGCCAGCGTCGTGGCCGTGGAGATCGACCCGGTGCTCGCGGGCCTGCTGCCGGGCACTGTCGCCGCGCATGTCCCCGGCGAGGCCGACCTGACCGTGGTCGGGGCCGACGCGTTGGAGGTGCACGAGCTTCCGGGCCCGCCGCCCACCGCGCTCGTCGCGAACCTCCCGTACAACGTGTCCGTCCCCGTGCTGCTGACGTTCCTCGAGCGCTTCCCCAGCTTAGAGCGCGTGCTCGTCATGGTGCAGGCCGAGGTGGCCGACCGCTTGGCCGCGCCCCCCGGGAGCCGGGTCTACGGGGTGCCGTCCGCGAAGGTCGCCTGGTACGCGTCTGCCCGGCGCACCGCCACGGTGGGCCGCAACGTCTTCTGGCCGGCCCCGAACGTCGACTCGGCGCTGGTGCGCATGGACCGCCGGGATCCGCCGGCGACGTCCGCCACCCGCCGCGAGGTCTTCGCCGTGGTCGACGCCGCATTCGCGCAGCGCCGCAAGATGCTCCGGGCCGCCCTGGCCCCGCTGGCCGGCTCCTCCGAGGCGGCGGTGCGCGCGCTGGAGGGTGCGGGCGTCGACCCGCAGACCCGCGGCGAGCGTGTCGACATCGACGGGTTCGCGCGGATCGCGGCCCAGCTCGCCGAGCAGTCCGCCGCCGGGCCCGGGCAGGCGGAGCAGTCCGAGCCGCCCGTGGGCGGACCTGGCACAGTGGAGCCGTGACCCAGCCACGCGCCGAGATCGGCAGTCAGCCCGAGGTCCGGGTCCGCGCGCCCGGCAAGGTGAATCTGGGGCTGCGCGTCGGCCCCCGTGAGCCCGACGGCTACCACCCGCTGGTCACCGTGTTCCAGGCGGTGTCGGTGTACGAGGACGTCGTGGCGACGCCGGGGGACGGTCTGACGCTCTCGGTCAGCGGCCCGCAGGCGCACCTGGTGCCCACGGATGAGACGAACCTGGCGCTGCGCGCCGCGCGCGCCCTCGCGGAGTTCGCGGGCATCGACGACGGGGTGCACCTGCACATCGAGAAGTCGGTGCCGGTGGCCGGCGGCATGGCGGGCGGATCGGCTGACGCGGCGGCCGCGCTGCTCGCGTGCGACGCGTTCTGGGGCGCCGGGCTGAGCCGTGACCAGCTGCACGAGCTGGCCGCCGGGCTCGGCTCCGACGTGCCGTTCGGGCTGGTGGGGCACACGGCGATCGGATCGGGCCGGGGTGACGTGCTGACCCCGGCGCTCAGCCGCGGCGAGTACCACTGGGTGTTCGCCGTGCGGGACGCGGGCCTGTCCACGGCGCGCGTGTACGCGGAGTTCGACGCCCTGGCCACGTCCGGCGCCGGGGCCCTGGGCCCGGACAGCGACCTGGAGCTGCTGCAGGCGCTGCGGGCGGGCGACGCCGCGGCGGTGGGACGGGCGCTGCGCAACGACCTGCAGCCCGCGGCGCTCGAGCTGGCACCCGAGCTCGCCG
>JAEWEI010000001.1 GCA_023389545.1 Actinomycetes bacterium
TTCGGCGGGGGCGGGCTGACGAACGAGAAGGCCTACGCGCTCGGCAAGTTCGCCCGTGTGGTGCTGCGGACCCCGTACATCGACTACAACGGGCGGTTCTGCATGGCCAGCGCGGCCGCCGGGGCGAACCGCGCGCTCGGGGTGGACCGGGGGCTGCCGTTCCCGCTCGCGGACCTCGACGGCGCGCAGGCGGTGCTGCTGCTGGGCAGCAACCTGGCCGAGACGATGCCGCCGTCGGTGGCGCACCTGGCCGGGGCGCGCGCGTCCGGCGGACTGGTGGTGGTCGACCCGCGGCGCACTCCCACCGCGGCGCTGGCCGGCGACGGGGCTGGCATGCACCTGCAACCGGCGCCCGGAACCGACCTCGTGGTGTTGCTCGCCCTCGCCCACGTGCTGTGGGCTGAGGGGCTCGCCGACAGCCGGTAC
The DNA here is from genome assembly GCA_023389545.1 of Actinomycetes bacterium. GTDB lineage: Bacteria > Actinomycetota > Actinomycetes > Actinomycetales > Cellulomonadaceae > Cellulomonas_A. The sequence goes on from JAEWEI010000001.1 coordinate 427, forward strand.
CTCGCGGGCCGCACCACCGGAGCGCGCGAGGTGCGCAGCAGTGTGTCCGCGTGGTGGCCCGAGCGCGCCGAGCAGGTGTGCGGCGTCCCCGCCGCGGACCTGCGCGCAGTGGCGCGCCTGCTCGCCGTGGCCTCGCCCACGAGAGGTGGCCGGGGGGCGTATGTGCTGACCGGGCGCGGCGTGGAGCAGAGCGCACAGGGCACGGCGACGGTCAGCGCGGCGATCAACCTGGCGTTGGCGCTCGGCCTGCCGGGACGGGTCGGCAGCGGCTACGGCGCCATCACCGGGCAGGGCAACGGGCAGGGCGGGCGCGAGCACGGCCAGAAGGCCGACCAGCTCCCCGGGGCGCGCCGGATCGACGACCCGGCCGCCCGGGCGCATGTGGCGGGCGTGTGGGGCGTTGACCCGACCGACCTCCCGGGCCCAGGCGTCCCGGCCGTCGAGCTGCTGCGGCGCTGCGGCACGCCGGGCGGCCCGCGCGCGCTGCTGGTGCACGGCTGCAACCTGGTGGTCAGCGCCCCCGACGCGACCCGGGTCCGCGAGCGCCTGGCGGCGCTGGACCTGCTGGTGGTGTGCGACGTGGTGCCCTCCGAGACAGCCCTCTTGGCGGATGTGGTGCTCCCCGTGACCCAGTGGGCCGAGGAGGAGGGCACCATGACGTCGCTCGAGGGCCGCGTGCTGCGCCGCCGACGAGCACTGCCCGCGCCGCAGGGCGTCCGCACCGAGCTCGAGGTACTGCACGACCTGGCGGCGCTGCTGGGCGTGCCCACCGGGTTCCCCGTCGAACCCGCCCAGGTCTTCGACGAGCTCGCCCGGGCCAGCGCGGGCGGTGTCGCCGACTACAGCGGCCTGAGCCACGCGCGGCTCGACGCCGACCAGCGGGGGCTGTTCTGGCCGTGCCCCGCTGCCCCAGCGGGCTCAGAGCAGCACCCCGGCACGCCCCGGCTGTTCCTGGAGCGCTTCCCGACACCTGACGGCCGCGCGCGACTCGTCGTGGTGGAGCCCGACTCCCCGTCAGACGGGCTGCGCCCCGACGCCCCCGTGCACCTCATCACCGGCCGCGTGCTCCAGCACTACCAGTCGGGGGCGCAGACCCGCCGGGTCCCGGCGCTCGCGTCCGCGCAGCCGGAGCCGTTCGTCGAGCTGCACCCGCTGCTCGCGGACCTGGTGGGCGTCGCCGACGGGGAACTCGTGCAGGTCGCCTCAGCGCGGGGCGAGGCGGTGGCCGTCGCGCATGTGACACCGAGCGCCCGGCTGGACACGGTGTTCATGCCGTTCCACTGGGCCGGGCCGGGCAGCGTGAACCGCCTCACCCTCGACACCACCGACCCTGTCTCGGGCATGCCCGACCTCAAGCTGTGCGCGGTGGCGCTGCGCCCCGCCCCACCCTCCGCAGAGCCGCCTGTCGACGACGACGCGGTAGACGACGCGGCCGCCGCGGGCCGGGGACCCCGATGAGGCGCGTCGTCGTCGTGGGCAACGGCATGGTCGGGTCGCGGTTCGTCGAGGAGCTCGTGCGCCGCGACCCGGATGTGGCCGTCACGGTGCTCGGCGCGGAGGAGTACGCGCCGTACAACCGGGTACTGCTGAGCGAGGTGGTGGCGGGGACCGTCGAGCTCGCCTCGCTCACGCTGCCCGGCCCGCCGGTGGGCGGCGTGAGCGTCCGCGCCGGCGCCCGGGTGACGGCCATCGATCGCGAGCGCCGCACGGCAGCCACCGCCGACGGGCAGGTGGTCGGCTACGACACCCTGGTGCTGGCCACGGGCGCCCGGGCGGTGGAGCCGGAGATCCGCGGGCTGCGCCGCACGGGCGAGCCGGAGGGCGTCCCGTCGTCGCTGGTAGCCGGGGCGCATCCGCTGCGCACCCTCGATGACGCGCGCGAGATCGTCGCGGCGACCCTCAACGCCCGTGACGCCGTGGTCCTCGGCGGGGGCGTGCTCGGCCTGGAGGTGGCGTGCGGGCTCGTCCGCCGTGGTCTTCGGGTCACAGTGCTCCATCGGGGCACGCACGTCATGGAACGCCAGCTCGACGAGGCGGCCGGCGGCGCCGTGGCCCACGCCCTGGACCGGCTGGGCGTCCGGCGCCGAGCCGGTGTCGAGGTGGCTTCGGCGCTGGCCGCGGGCGGGAGGTTGCGCGGGCTGCTGCTCTCCGACGGGGAGGCTCTCGCGGCGGACCTGCTCGTGTTGGCCGCGGGCACCGTCCCCGACACGGGCCTCGCGGCGGCGTGCGGCCTTGGGGTGGAGCGCGGGATCGTCGTCGACCGGCAGGCCCGCACGTCCGACCCTGACGTGCACGCGATCGGGGACTGCGCGCAACCACCCGAGGGGGGCCACGGGCTGCTC
>JAEWEI010000044.1 GCA_023389545.1 Actinomycetes bacterium
CGGAGGTCGCTGCCCTGATCGGCGGCAGCGCCGACGCGGCGAGGCGCGCCGCGCACGACGGCATCAAGAAGCTCAGGGCCACCTACCCGCAGACCACGCAGGACGGAGCGGACCGATGAACACCACCGTTGACGGAGCCGGCGCGCTCCCCGCGCATCTACTCCAGGACGACCCCGCCACGCTCGAGCGGCTGCGTGAGCGGCTGGCCGGCGACGCACAGCACGCGGGCTCGCTCGACGTCGCCTACCGCACCCTCGACACCGCGGTGGGTCCCCTGCTGCTCGCCGCGACCGACGTCGGCCTGGTGCGGATCGCGTTCGGGGTCCAGGACCACGACCAGGTGCTCGACGACCTGGCCCGGCGGATCAGCCCCCGCGTGCTGCGCGCCCCGCAGCGGCTCGACCGCGCCGCCCGGGAGATCGACGAGTACCTGGCCGGCGACCGCCGCGACTTCGACCTCGCGCTCGACCTGCGGCTGACCTCCGGGTTCCGCCGCATCGTCGTCGAGCACCTGCCGCGCATCGGCTACGGCCGCACCGAGTCGTACACCCAGGTGGCGACCGCCGCGGGCAACCCCAAGGCCGTCCGGGCGGCGGGCACCGCATGCGCGCTGAACCCCCTGCCGATCGTCGTGCCCTGTCACCGCGTGGTGCGGTCCGACGGGACGTTCGGCAACTACGCCGGTGGCACGGACGCGAAGCGGATGCTGCTGCATCTGGAGTCCGCCGGCCGCCCTTGAGGCGCCGCCGTGCCCCGGGTGCGGCGGCTCAAGGGCTCTGCTAGACCTGGCCTGACGCTCGACTCGTCGCGTGATCGGCTCTAGGGGGGCACCGATGTCGCGTGTGCTGTGGACCGTTTGGCTCGCCGGGGTCACCGACTCCGACAACTACTACAAGTCGACGACGGTGCGCTTCCTGCCGACCGACGTCGTCGCGACCATCGCCGTGTCGGCCTTCCGGGCTGAGCTTCCCGCGCGGGACAACCTCATCCGGCCCGAGGTGGACACCTGGATCACCGAGGCGATCCCGCCCGACCAGTGGGGCTCGCACCGGTACGGGTCGTCCAACGCCCGATGGGCCGACAACGTCAGCGAGATCACCTTCAACATCCGCGTCTCGCGAGCGTCCACCGCCGCCATCGGCATCGTGCACGATCGTCGCGGCGGCCCCCTGGGGACCCGTGCGACGCAGGTGCTCGAACGGGCCGTCGTGGACCGGGACACCGGAGTGATCCACCGCCTGCACACCGACGTCACCCTCGAGGGCGCGGCGCCCGTCGACCTCGACGCGCTCGAGGTCTCGCTCGGACGCGAGACGCGCCTGAGCGTGGTGGGCGCCGAGTCCGTCTCCGACGAGGCAGGCGTGCTCGAAGCCCGCTACGACCCGGACCAGGATCGCGTGGTGTACCTACTGCAGTCCTCCGGCAGCGTCTAGCCCGAGCGTCGCGAGGCGGGCGATCCGCCACACCTACCATTTTCGTTTCTTTCGATCTACGCTGGCGACATGAGCGCGATCATTGAGCACACGGTGCTTCCTCCGGCTGCCAGCTCAACGCTGTCCGATCTCGCGTCGGCGTTGGAGACAGCCGACTCGTCGACGCTCGTCAGCCCGGACGGGTCACACATCGCTCTCCCAGATGAGGTCTTCGCGGTGCTGCGAGACGCCGTGCGCGCCATGGCCCAGGGGCAGGCGATCACCCTGGCGCCCCACGACACGGTCTTGACGACCCAGGAGGCCGCCAACTTCCTCGGGATCTCGCGCCCCACACTGGTCAGGCTCCTGACCGACGGGGTGATCCCGTACACCCAGCCCAACCGACATCGACGAGTCCGACTCTCGGACCTGGTCGACTACCAGCAGCGCTCACGGCACGAGCGCCGAGAGATCTTGGCTGACCTGTCCCGCGAGGCCACAGCGGACGACAACACAGGAGACGGCTTCGAGGCGACGCGTTGAGATGACCGCTCCCGTCGTCCTCGACGCCTGTGTGCTCGTCCCGCATCCGCTGTTCGACACGCTGCTGCGTCTCGCTGACGCAGGACTGTTCCGCCCCTTGTGGTCGGACCAGATCTTGATAGAGGTCGAGCGAACACTGACTCTTAAGCGAGGGCTGACTCCTCACAAGGCACGTCGCCGCATCGACCAGATGAGACGCGCGTTCCCTGAGGCGCTGGTCGAGGGATACGACGACCTCATCCCGGCGATGACCAACGACCCCAAAGACCGTCACGTCGTGGCCGCAGCAGTGTTCTCAGGCGCGAACCTCATCGTGACCGCCAACCTGAAGGACTTCCCGGCTCAGTCCTTGAGGCAGTACGAGCTCGAGGCAGTCCATCCAGACGACTTTCTCCTCGATCGGTTGGATCTCGACGTGGACACCGTCATCGAGTGCCTGCGTCAGCAGCGTGGCGACTACACCAACCCAGCCATGGAGGTCGCGGCGTTCTTCGCGACGTTCATGCCGACAGTGCCGCGCTTCGCCCGCGCCGCGGAGTCGCGCAAGCCCGGCATGGAGCACGAGGTCATCACCACCTTCTCCAGCCGCGTCCTTCCTGGCGGGGGACCTTGACACCGCTGCCCCCATGCGGGGCGGCCAGGGCTCTGCTAGACCTGGCTGGAGGCTCGACTCGTCGCGTCATCGCCTGAGGGGGCACCGATGTCACGTGTGCTGAGGACCGTGTGGCTCGCCGGATCCCGCTTCGACGGCACCCTGCACAAGTCGGCCACCGTGCGCTTCCGACGGACGGACGTCGTCGCGACGATCGCCATGTCGACTGCCTGGACGGTGTTCTCGGTGTCGGATCGAGACACCGGCTACGTCACCGTCGGATTCGACGCGTGGATCACCGAGATGTTCTCCCACGGCTGGAACGCGCACAGCTTCGGCCCGTCCTCCGCCCACTGGGCGACGATGTCAGCGAGCTCACCTTCAACTTGACGGTCTCAGGCACCAGTGGTGTGGCCAACGGGATTCGTGCATGACCGCCGCGACTCGGGCGTCACCCTGTCGACCCCCGTGTCGCAGGCGCTCGAACGGGCCGTGGTGCACTGCCACCGGCGTGGTCCAGCACATGCACCGATCTGACGCTCGAGGGTGGAGAGGCCGTGGACCCCGAGTCGCTCGACTCCCTGCTCGCGCAAGGAGATGACCTCGCCGTGGTCGACGTGGAGCCGTCCGAAGCGTCCGGAGCGCTGGCCGCCCGCTACGACCCCGAGCGGAACCGCGTCGTGCTCGAGCCGCCTCGACGAGCACCAGCTGACACCGCTCCCGATCAGCTCGTGTCACTGCTGTAGACCGCCGGGATCGCGCGGCTGCAGGATGGGACGCTGCACCTCGGCAGGGCAGTCGAGGCGCTCCACGACACGACATCACCGCAGGACCACGCAGGGGAGGCGCGTCGAGGTGACCTACACACGCAGGCTGGTTCCAGACCCACCCCGCAAGAAGAAGGCCGGCCGGCTGCTCCTCGCCGGTGTCATCGGCAGTGTCGCCTGGTTGATCGCCGTCCTGGCGGGCGACGCCCTCGGGTGGGATGTCCGCGACGCCCTGGGCCCGCTGACCTTGGCGCCCGCGGTTGCTCTGATGGGCGTCGGGATCATCGGGCAGTTCACCGCCGACTACGCCCGACGTCCACGCGCATGACCGGTCCGCCGCGCGACGCTACCGCACGTCAGCGTGGCTTCGCTACAGAAAGTCGGAGCTTCAGACTACAAAAGTCACCCCGCCACGCTTCAAAAAGTCGAGTCAGGCGATCACCAACGCACAGCCAGCGCTCGACGGCGCGATCGGGCGGCGAAGCAGACGCCGCTGCCCTATCAGCCCGCTGCCACGGGCTTGCGGTAGATGCGGGTGCTGGTGAGCCGGCCGGTGCCGTCGTCCTCGCCGAGGGCGTCGAGCTGGGCGCGGATCTCGTCCTCCACGATCAGGTAGCGCATGCCGGTGCGCAGGTCGCGGTCATTGCGCAGGCGCACGATCAGCGGGAAGACCGACAACGCGTTCGTGTCGAACAGGCCCGTCGTGTAGACGAGCTGCACGCCGAGCGCCGCGGCCACCCCGAGCTGCAGGTCCAGCAGGTACCCGGCCGAGGCGCGCCCGATGGGGTTGTCGAGGAACAGCACGCCCGCGTGACGGCGCCCGGAGATGCCGCGGTCGTTGGCCCGCAGCGCCGCCATGGTGCAGTACAGGACGATCGCGGACGTCAGCAGCTGGCCGCCGGAGTACACGTGCGCCACGTCGGCGATCCGCACCCGCTCGGTGCGCAACGACGAGTCGGGCTTGAGCATCTCCACCTTGACGCCCTGCGGCAGCGCCGCGTGCACGCCCTGCAGCAGCAGGCTCATGCCGTCGCGCTTGCGCGGCTTGTCGCCTCGGGAGGCAGCCGCGTCGATGACCTGCGCGAGCTGCTCGTCGAGCAGCGTGGGGTCCGGGTCGGCGAAGCGGATGCGGAGGAACTTCTGCCCACCCCAGTCGCCCAGGGTGTCGGGCAGCACCGAGACCTTCTCGGCGCTGCGCAGCGTGGTCAGGGCCACCTCGACGAGCCCGCGCAGACGCGCGGTGAGCTGGGTGCGGTGCCTGTCGATCTGCGCCAGGTCGTCGCGCAGCGTGCGCAGCCGGGGGCGCAGGGCGTCCTCCCACTCGGCGGCGTGGCCGGGCAGCTCGTCCAGGTCCACGTCGCGGATCTGGCGCTGCACCAGGCTCTCCACGGCGTCGAACTGCGGGCTGGCGGCGTAGCGGCTCAGCGCCTTGGACGCGTC
>JAEWEI010000048.1 GCA_023389545.1 Actinomycetes bacterium
ACAACGTGGCCAGCGCGGGGCTGTACCTGAACAACTGGCACCTGATCTTCGCGTACATCATCCTCATGAGCCTGCCGCTGCTGCTCGTGTTCATGTTCATGCAGCGCAAGATCATCTCGGGTGTGACCTCGGGCGCGGTGAAGTAGCCGCCCTCGACGCGGAGAGGCCCGGCAGGAGCACTCCTGCCGGGCCTCTCGTGTCCCATGGCCCGGATGCCCGGGCGCTCGCTCAGGGCCGCGCGGCGAACCGCTCCAACAGGTCGGCGTGGCCGGACACGATGAGCAGGTCGTTCGCGGCGATGCGGGTGTCGGGCTGGGCGTAGACGAACTCCCGGCCCGGGCTCTTCACGCCGATGACCGTCACGCCGTACCTGTCGCGGATCTTCGACTGCTCGATAGTGTACCCCTGGGTCTCGCGCGGGGGCCGCATCTTGACGATCGTGAAGCCGTCCTCGACCTCGATGTAGTCGAGCATCTTGCCGGAGACGAGGTGCGCGACCCGCGAGCCCGCGTCCGCCTCGGGCAGCACCACGTGGTGCGCGCCGATGCGCTGCAGGATGCGCGCGTGTTCGGTGGAGATCGCCTTGGCCCAGATCTGCGGGGTGCCCAGGTCCACCAGGTTGCCGGTGATCAGCACACTGGCCTCGAGGTAGGAGCCGACGCCGACCACCGCCACCCCGAAGTCGCGGGCGCCGAGCTGGTCGAGGGCGTCCGGGTTCGCCGCGTCCGCCTCCACGAGGGGGAGGCGCCCGGCCCACTGCGCCACCAGCTCGGGGCTGCGCTCGACGGCGAGCACGTCCTGGCCCAGGCGGTCCAGGGTGGTGGCGATGGACGAGCCGAAGCGTCCCAGCCCGATGACGAGCACACCCGCGTCCTTCTTCGCGGACCGCCCGCGTCCGTGCGCCGTGGCGCCCGTGAGCTCGGTGTCAACCAATGATCGGCCTCTCTTCGGGGAACCGGATGACCCGGCGGCGGTTCCGCAGCGCGAGCGCCGCGGCGAGCGTCATCGTGCCGGTGCGGCCGATGAACATGAGAACGGTGAGCACGTACTTGCCGGCCTCGGGCAGTTGCTCCGTGACGCCTGTGGACAGCCCGCAGGTGGCGAACGCGGAGATGACCTCGAACAGCACCACGTCCAGCGTCCACCCGGTGATCTCCAGCAGCAAGAGGCTCGCCACGAGCACCAGCGACGCGCTGACCAGCGAGACCGCGATGGCGACCTGCAGCGCGGCGCGGGGGATGCGCCGCCCGAACGCCTCGACGTCCTCGTCGCCGCGCGCCTCCGCGACGATCGCCAGGAGCATCACCGCGAGCGTGCTGACCTTGATGCCGCCGGCCGTGGAGGCGGAGCCGCCGCCCACGAACATCAGCGCGTCGTTGATGAGCCACGTCGCCTCGTGCATCTCGCCGACGGGCGCTGTGGAGAACCCGCCCGAGCGGGGCATCACGCCGGAGAACAGCGCCGTCAGCAGCTTGTTGCCGACGCTGAGCGGCCCGAGCGTGCCGGGGTTGGTCCACTCGAAGGCGCCGATCAACACGGCGCCCACGACGACGAGGATCGCGCTGGTGGTGAGCGTCAGCTTGGCGTGCAGGTTCCACCGGCGCGGTGTGCGCAGCCGTCGGCCGATGTTGAGCAGCACGGGGAAGCCCAGCGCGCCGACGAACACGCCGATCATGATGGGCAGCAGCACCCACCAGTCGGTGGCGTAGGGGGTGAGGCCGTCCACGGTGGGCACGAATCCCGCGTTGTTGAACGAGGAGACGGCGTAGAACGCGGCATGCCAGGCGGCCTCGCCCATGTCCTCGCCGAGCATCGCGAAGCGCGGGAACAGGGCCAGCGCGATGGCGATCTCGAGCACCGAGGACGTGACGATGACGGTGCGCACCAGGGAGCCGACTTCGCCCAACCGGGTGGTCTTCGTCTCGGACGCGGTCAGCAGGCGCTGCGTGAGGCCGATGCGGCGCGACACCGCCAGCCCGAGGATCGACGCGAGGGTCATGACGCCGAGCCCGCCCACCTTGATGGCCACCGCGATGACCACCAGCCCGGCGCCGGACCAGTACGAGCCGGTCGGCACCGTCACCAGCCCGGTGACGCACACCGCCGACGTCGCGGTGAACAGCGCGTCGACGAAGGGCGCCCGCTCACCGGTGGCGGTGGCCCAGGGCATGGAGAGCAACACGGTGAACAGCGCGACGACACCGCCGAAGACGCCGATCGCCAGTCGGGCGGGCGACTGCCGGGCGAGCCTGTCGACCAGCTCCCGTCCCGACCACATCGCCCCGGGGAGGCCCCGAGCCATCGCACCTCCCGTACGCGCACGCGTGGACAGGGGCAACTCTGTCACGTCGGCCCCGCCGCAGGACGCTAGCGTGGCCCCATGTCAGCGGACGTGCAGGTCGTGTGGTCGCCCGCACTGCTCGGCTACGACTTCGGCGACGGCCACCCGATGGCGCCGTTGCGGCTGGACCTGACGATGCGGCTGGCCGACGCGCTGGGCCTGTTGGACGGCCCGGGCATGCGGGTGGTGGGCGCCGAGCCGGTCACCGACGCGGTGTTGGAGACGGTCCATGCGGCCGCGTACGTCGCCGCGGTGCGGGCCGCGTCCGAGCCCGGCGGGGCGGGTGACGCGCTGCGCGGCTTGGGCACCGCCGACGATCCCGTCTTCCCGGGCATGCACGAGGCTGCCGCGAGGGTGGTCGGCGGCAGTGTGGACGTCGCGATGGCGGTGTGGAGCGGCGAGGCGGAGCACGGGGTGAACCTCACCGGCGGGATGCACCACGCGATGCCGGGGGCCGCCTCGGGCTTCTGCGTGTACAACGACGCCGCGGTGGCCGTCCGGGCGCTGCTCGCCGCGGGCGCCGAGCGGGTGGCCTATGTGGACGTCGACGCGCACCACGGCGACGGCGTGCAGGCGGTGTTCTGGGACGACCCGCGGGTGCTGACCGTGTCGGTCCATGAGAGCGGCCACACGCTCTTCCCCGGCACCGGGCACCCGCGCGAGACGGGCGGGCCGGGCGCCGAGGGCTCCGCCGTGAACGTCGCGCTCCCCGCCCGCACGAGCGACGCCGGCTGGCTGCGGGCCATCGACGCCGTGGTGCCCCCGGTGCTGCGGGCGTTCCGGCCGCAGGTGGTGGTGAGCCAGCACGGCTGCGACGCCCATGTCGAGGACCCGATCACCAACCTCGACGTGAGCATCGACGCGGGGCGCCGCGCGGTGGAGATGGTGCACGCGCTGGCGCATGAGGTGGCGGACGGCCGGTGGGTGGCCCTGGGCGGCGGCGGGTACGCGGTGGTGGACGTGGTGCCGCGCGCGTGGGCGCATGTGATCGCCGAGGCGGTGCACCGCCCGGTGGACCCGGGGCTGCGGCTCCCCGAGGCGTGGCAGGCGGAGGTGGTCGCCCGGTATGGGCGCCGGGCCCCCGCGCGGATGACCGACGGGGTGGACGCCGAGTTCCGGCCCTGGTCGGCGGGGTACGACCCGGCGGACGACGTGGACCGGGCGGTGCGCGCGACCCGGGCGGCGGTGTTCCCGCTGTTGGGGCTGGATCCGGAGCTCGACTGACCACGCTGACTCGGTCGGGTGATCTGCCCCGTCGCCGCTTTCGCCCGCCCGGGCCAGGGCCTAGGGTGGACCAGCGGCCAGGGCACGGCCGCGACGATGCCGGCGCGTAGGCCGGCCCCGCGGGAAGAGCGACGATGGCGAACGAACACCCTCCACGCGTGCGGTTCCTCACCGTCGCCGAGGTCGCCGACGTCATGCGCGTGTCGAAGATGACCGTGTACCGGCTGCTGCACTCTGGCGAGATGCCCGCGGTGCGGGTGGGGCGCTCGTTCCGGGTGCCGCAGGACGCGCTGGACCACTACCTCCGCACGGCGGTCGTCGAGCGGGACAGGATGACCTCCTGAGCCCTCGGGCGCCCGCGCGTCGCATCAGTGCCCTCGGATCGCGTAATGTATGAGCGGACTTTCCCGTGCGTGGGCGTTCGACCGTGCCGCGCGTCGATCGACCATCACCTGGCAGGGCGCCGAGCGCCCGACCACCTTCAGTTAGCGAGGACCTATGGGCTCCGTCATCAAGAAGCGCCGCAAGCGGATGGCTAAGAAGAAGCACCGCAAGCTGCTGCGCAAGACGCGTCACCAGCGTCGCAACAAGAAGTGATCCTTCCGCTCACGCGGTAGGCAGCACGTACTCGGGCCCGGCTCTCATGCCGGGCCTGAGTCGTTGGTGGGGTGATCGTGGGGGCAACGCTGTTCTCCATCGATGTACTGTTGGCCCGCCAGATCGCTCCATTCGGCCGTTCCGCGCGCCGCCCCGCTCTGGCACAGTGAGTCAGCGCCCGCACGGGCGGGTCCACGGGAGGCAGCGTGAGCAGCACCAGGCGCGGCAGCGGGGCGACGATGCACGATGTCGCCGAGCTGGCCGGGGTATCGATCAAGACCGTCTCGAACGTGGTCAACGGGTACCCCCACATCCGCCCGGCCACCCGCGCCCGCGTCGAGGACGCGATCGCGCAGCTCGGCTACCAGGTGAACATCTCCGCGCGGAACCTGCGCCAGGGGCGCACCGGGATGATCGGCCTGGCGGTGCCCGAGTTGAGCCTGCCGTACTTCGCCGAGCTCGCGGACTCCGTGATCCGCGCCGCCGAGGGCGCCGGCCTGACCGTGCTCATCGAGCAGACCAGCGCAGTGCGCGAGCGCGAGCTCGAGGTGCTGTCCGGCCAGCGCCGGCACCTCACCGACGGGCTGATCTTCTCCCCACTCGAACTGGGGCCTGAGGACACCGACTCCTTCGCCGTGGACTTCCCGATGGTGCTGCTCGGCGAGCGTGTCTTCGGCGCCCCGGCCGACCACGTGACGATGAACAACGTCGAGGCGGCCCGCGCGGCGACGCAGCACCTCATCGACCTGGGCCGGCGGCGGATCGCCGTGATCGGCGACCACGAGGGCGAGTCCATCGGCTCGGCGGCGCTGCGCGTGCGCGGCTACCGGGAGGCGCTCGAGGCCGCCGGGTTGCCGTTCGACCCCGCGCTGATCGGCGAGGCGGGGCTGTGGCACCGCTCGACGGGAGCCGAGGCGATGCACCGCATGCTCGACTCGGGCGTCGAGGTGGACGCCGTCTTCGCGCTCAACGACGCGCTGGCCCTGGGCGCCCTGCACGTGCTGCACGCCCGCCGGGTCGCCGTGCCCGAGCAGATCGCCGTCATCGGCTTCGACGACATCGACGACGCGGCGTACTCCTCGCCCACGCTGTCCACCGTGTCCCCGGGGCGTGAGGAGATCGCGCGCACCGCCGTCGAGCTGCTCGTCGCGCGGATCGCGGGGGGCAGCGAGGCGCTGCCCTATCAGCAGGTGGTGGCCGACTACTCGATCGTCGTGCGGGAGTCGACGGCGGGCGTGGGCGCCGCGCCGCTGGTCGCCGGGCTCTCCGGCTCCGGCGGCGCCTGAGCGGCCTCCAGCGCGTCGAGGCGGTGCTCCACGAGCCAGCCGGTGAGCAGCAGCGGCAGGCTCACTCCCATCAGCGGCAGCAGCACCGTCGCCCAGGCCGCGACGACGGCCAGTGCGCAGAGCGTCACGAGCACCGCCGCCGACGTGGCGGGGGACAGCACCGGGGCCAGCGCCACGAACCGCCACGTGCGCACGGCGCCCTCGCCGCGGCGCGCTGACGGCAGCAGGAACGCCAACGCCACGGCGCCGTAGGCGGTGATCACCGCCAACCCGGCCCACAGCGCCACGGGCGCGCCGTCCTGTGCGCTGGCCAGCACGAGCGCGTCCACGGCCAGCACCGCGCCGACGCACCAGAACGGGGCTCCCAGCAGGTTCAGCCGGCGCCACGACGCGCGGTACGCCGACCAGAAGTCGTGCCACAGCCGCTCGGAGGGCGACCCGGAGGCGACGCCCCGGAGCGCCGCGCTGCCGGCGGCCAGCGCCGGGAAGGCGCCCAACAGGACGCCGCCCAGCAGAGTCCCGGCCAGCACCAGCAGGTTCACGGCCACGAGATGTGCCACGACCCGCAGGACTGTCATGACGCGGCCCGTCCAACCGACGGCAGGCTCATCCCGTGCCGCCTCGGCGGCGGCGCGGCCTGGGCCCCGGCCTGCGGGGCTCAGCGCCCGGTCAGGGCTGTGCGGGGCGCTCGTCACGGGACCTCCTCGTCTCGGCTGGCAGCCTACGCATCGGCGACGCGCGTGCCGAACGCGGCCCGCCCGTCCGCTGTGAGGCCGGAGAACGACCAGGCGGCGCGCTCGCGCACGGCATCCCAGGACATGAACGCCACGGTGTCCAGCACCGTCGAGTCTCGAGGCCAGGTGAAGCGGCCCAGGCCGTGCTGGGCGACATCGCGCAGGTCGTCCTCGCCGACCAGCACCGTGCGCGGGCGGGCCACTTTGTCGGTGGGGCCGTCGAAGGACACGACCTCCCAGACGCCCAGCAGCGCCCGGGCGTCCGGCGCGAGCTCATGGGTCTCACGGTCGCCCGCCCACGGCTGCGGGGACACCACCGGCCACCGCCCGTGGGTCCACAGCAGGCGGCGCACCTGCGCCTCGTGCTGGGCGGGGTCCGCGCCGTCGCGCACGTGGTGCACCAGGAGGTGGAGATCCTCGCCGTCCACGGGGGAGGGCAGCGTCAGCACCGACGCGTGGCCGGGCGCCAGCCAGACGCGGCCCCCGGCGAGGGCATGGCTCGCGAGCAGGATCGCCGGATCGGCGTCGTCCTCGGTGAGCGCTCGCCCGGCGTGGTCCCGGTAGGGGCCGGTGACCTCGTCGGCGACGCCGACGCGCAGGTGGTACGTGGAGAACAGCGAGTCGTAGGAGATGAGCATCGCGTGGCCGCCGCCGGGCCGGGGGAGCACGAACGCCCCCTCGACGGCGCCCTCCACGGCTCGGGGGCGCCGGGCCAGGCACGTGCCGGGCCGGCGCCCGTCGGCGGGCTCGCCACCCGCGGCCATGCCGGTGGCGGGGTCGAGCTCGATCACGTGGATCCCGCCGAAGAAGGACCCGTAGACCAGCCAGTGCCGGCCGTCGGCGTCGGCCACCGCGTTCGCGTCGATCGCGTTGGGGCCGTCCACGTCATGCAGGCTCGTCACCACCAGGCCGCGATCGGCCCACGGGCCGGTGGGGCCGGGCGCCACCGCCAGGCCGATGGCCGACGTGCGCGAGCCGAACGTCGACGCGGACCAGTACATCCGCCACTCGTCGCCGACGCGCACCACCTCCGGCGCCCACAACCCCACGGCGCCGGACCAGGCCGCGCCCGCCTCCGGCACCCCGGGCAGCGCCCAGCCGTGGAACTCCCAGTCCACCAGGTCGCGGGACCGGCGTATCTGCACCCCGGCCCGCACCGGCCCGTCCGCATAGGCGTCAGTGGAGAACAGGTAGTGGGTGCCGTCCGCATCCCGCACGGCCGTCGGGTCGTGGGCGTGACGGGCCCCCCAGCCGGTGACGTCGGCCGGGTCGTCGATGCTGGTCATGTCAGCCCTTCGAGCCGGTGAGCGCCACAGACTCGATGATCTGGCGCTGGAAGATGAGGAACACCACGAGGATCGGCAGCAGCGCCACCACGGACGCCGCCATGATCAGCGGGTAGTCGCGCTGCGTCGCGTACTGGACGTTGAGGTTCGCGATGACCACCTGCAGCGTCTGCCGCGACGGGGTGTTCAGGTAGATGATCGGCGCGAGGTAGTCGTTCCAGATCGTCATGAACCAGAGGATGAACTGGGCGGCGATGGCCGGGCGGATCATCGGCAGCACGATCACCCGGAAGATCTGCGGGTAGGACGCGCCGTCGATCTTCGCGGCCTCGATCATCGAGTCCGGCACCGAGGACAGGTACTGCCGCAGGAAGAAGATCATGATGATGTTTCCGAACAGGTAGGGCACGATCAGCGGCAGCAGGGTGTCCACCCAGCCCGCCTTCGAGAACATCACGAACTGCGGGATCATCAGCGCCGGGAACGGCACCATGAGGCCGGCGAGCAGCCCCAGGAAGATGACGTTCTTCCCCGGCAGGTGCAGCTTCGCCAGCGCGAAGGCCGCCAGCGACGACGTGATGGACCCGACGATCGTCACGCTCAGCGCCACGATCAGGCTGTTCCGGATGCCGGAGAGCACCGGGGCCTCGGTCCACATCCGGGTGAAGGTCTCCCACTGCGGCGGGTCCGGGATCCACACCGGCGGCAGGGCGAAGACCTCGGCCTTCGTCTTGAGCGCCGTGGTCAGCATCCACAGCAGCGGGGCGATCATCACCAGCGCGCCCACGATCAGCAGGGCGAGCACCGCGGTGTTGACGAGGCGGTTCTGGGCCCGGGCGCCCAGGGGGTTGGTGCGGCTCATAGTCGTCTCCTGCCCTCAGTCGATCGAGAAGCTGTTGCGGCGGTTGAGCCGGAACTGGATGAGGGTGATGACGAAGACGAGCATCCCCAGCACCAGGGCCATCGCCGTCCCGTAGCCCATCTGCTGGTACTTGAACGCCTTCTGCCAGATGTAGAACACGATCGAGGCGGACGCGTACTCGGGGCCGCCCGCCGGGGTCATGATGTTGATCTCGGTGAAGATCTGGGACCCGGCGATGATGTTCGTGACGACGAGGAAGAACGTCACGGGCGCCACCATCGGCAGGGTGATCGAGCGGAACCGCTGCCAGGCGTTCGCGCCGTCGAGCGCCGCGGCCTCGAGCAGCGAGGCGGGCACCGACTGGATGGCCGCCAGGTACAGCAGCATCGAGTAGCCCAGGCCCTTCCAGATCGCCAGGATGATGATCGCGGGCTTGACCGTCGAGGTGTTCATCAGCCAGTTGGGGCCGTCGATGCCCACCATCCCGAGCACCTGGTTCACCAGGCCGAAGTCGCCGTTGTAGGCCCACTGCCACAGGATCGCGATGGCGGCGAGCGAGGAGATCACCGGGATGTAGTAGATGGTGCGCAGCGCGGTGCGGCCGGGGATCTTGCGGTTCAGCGCGATGGCGAGGCCCAGCGCGAGGGCCAGGCCGATCGGGATGCCGATCATGTAGAAGAACGTGTTGTACAGCGACGTGCGGAAGTACTCGTCGCCCCACATGTTGACGAAGTTGTCGAGGCCGATGAACGTCATCGGGCCCAGGCCGTTCCAGCTGGTCAGCGACGCGTACACCGAGAAGCCGATCGGGTACACGGTGAACACCAGGAAGCCGATCACCGGGGCGGCCACGAAGGCCAGCGCCCAGCGCTGCTCGACCCGGTGCAGGCGGCTGCCGGTCCGTCGCCGCGCGGCGGGCTTCCGGGGCGGGGCGCCCGGGACGGTCTCCGGGGGTGTCGTGAGGCTCGCGCTCTGCGACATCTCGTGGTCCTTTCCGAGAGTCCCCGCCGCCCGGCGAGGGGGTGGCGCCGGGCGGCGGGGACGGCGTGCGGAGCGGTTACTTGCCGGCCGCGGCCTGCTCGGCCTGCGCGATCGACTGGTCGAGGAACGACTGCATCTTGGGCTGCGCCTCCTTGAGGTACGCGGCGGCGGTCTGCTTGCCGTCGAGCACCGGCTGGATGTTCGTCCACAGGTCGTCGTACCACTGGGCGCCGTAGGTCACGGCGGCGGGCATCGGGCGGCCGTAGTCCTGCACGATGTCCAGGAACTCCTGGCGGTTGGCGGGCTTGGTGGTGGCCTCAGCCGCCCAGGTGTCCGCCATGTCCTTGAGGTTGGGGATCTGCACGCCGGCGTCCACGAGCGTCTTCTGCGCGGCCTCGTCCGCCGAGAGGTACGTGACGAGCTTGGCGGCGTCGGCGGGGTGCTTGCTGGTGTTCGAGACGCCGATGCCCAGGCTGCCGACCCAGGTGGCCGACTTGCCGGTGCTGCCCGCGGGGTAGGGGATCAGGTCCCAGTCGAAGTCGAGCTTCGCGTAGGTGCTGACGTCCCAGGGGCCGACGGGGAAGAAGCCGATCTCGCCGGCCATCCACCGCTGGTAGGTGTCGAGCGTCTGGGCCTGCTCGGCCGACGGGGTGACGCCGTGCACGTTCTGCAGGTCGGCGAACCACTGGAGCGCCTCGGCGAACTCGGGGGTGTCGACGGTGACCTTGGTCTTGTCCTCGTTGGTCCAGTCGCCGCCGTTGCTCCAGACGAACGGCTGCAGGTTCCACTGGACGTTGAGGCCGGTGCCCCACTGGTCCAGCTCGCCGTCGCCGTCGGTGTCGAGCGTGAGCTTCTTGGCCACGTCGACGAACTCGTCGAGGGTGTACGGCTCGTCGACGCTGGGCAGCGGGATGCCCGCGGCCTCGAACATCGTCTTGTTGTAGCCGAAGGAGAACGGGCCGACGTCCTTGGGCAGGCCGTACAGGGCGCCCTGGCCCTGCACCTTGCCGTCGTAGCGGTAGGAGTCGACGCCGAACTCCCAGAGGTTGTCGAGGTCGACGCCGCTGGCGTCGACGTCGGCGGTGATGTCCTTGAGCACGCCGGAGTTCACGTAGGACTGCAGGTTGGCCTGCTCGATGTAGAACACGTCGGGGACCTTGTTGCCCGCGACGGCGGCCTGCAGCTTGGTGGCGTACTGGTCGGCGTCGGTGACGATGACCTCGACCGCGACGCCGGTGTCCTCGGTGAACTTGGCGATCGCGGCCTCGTAGGCCTTCTTCTCGTCGGGGCCGCCGCGGAACATGAAGGTGAGCTTCTTCTCGCCGCTGTCGTCACCCGATCCGTCGCTGCCGCATGCGGTCAGCCCGAGCGTGCCGGCTAGTGCCGCGCACACCGACAAGGTCAGGAGCCTCGTCTTCTTCATCTGTGCCTGCCTCCCATGTCACGAAGCTGCTGTGAGGTCGTGGGGCGGCCCGTCAGGCGCGGTCCCGGGTGGGCGGCGATGCCCCGCCCGGGAGTGGTGCGCTGATGCGCCCACGGGGGTCGGGGGCGCAGGTGCGTCGGGTCGTCGTTGACCTCTCTGAGGTTGTTTTACAACGTTGCACAACATGGCATGGCGGTGCCGGGATGGTCAAGCCACGATCGGGTAACAGTGATCCACGCGGCGAAACCGACGCGGGCCGGCGCGCCCTGGATCGGCTGTTGACGGGATCGGGCGACATCGGCATGATGCCTCTACAACGATGTAGAGAACCGATCGACTGGCGATGGCGCCGTCGGGAGAGGAGCCGGCTCATGGCCTCGATCGCGCCGACCCCGCCGATGGGCTGGAACAGCTGGGACTGCTACGGCACCACAGTCACCGAGGCGGAGGTGCTGGCCAACGCCGAGTTCATGGCCGAGCGCCTGCTCCCGCACGGCTGGGACACGGTGGTGGTCGACATCGCCTGGTACGACCCCACAGCACGTGCCCACGGCTACAACGCCGACGCCCCGCTCACGCTCGACGACCACGGCCGCCAGCTCCCGGCGCCGAACCGGTTCCCCTCCGCCGCCGACGGGCAGGGGTTCGCGCCCCTGGCCGCCCGCGTGCACGCCCTGGGCCTGAAGTTCGGCGTGCACCTGCTGCGCGGCATCCCCCGGCTCGCCGTGCAGCGCGGCCTGCCGGTGCTCGGCACCTCGTGGACCGCGCGCGACGCCGCCGACCTGGACTCCGCCTGCGCCTGGAACCCCGACAACCACGGGCTCGACCACGACCACCCGGCCGCCCAGGCCTACGTCGACTCCCAGGTGGCGCAGCTCGCGTCCTGGGGTGTCGACCTGCTCAAGGTCGACGACATGCTGGCCCCGTACCACCCGCGGGAGATCGAGGCCCTGGCGCGCGCCATCCGGCGCAGTGGGCGCGACATCGTGCTGTCCCTGTCACCCGGCACGGGCCTGTCCACCGCCCACGCCCCGCACCTCGCGGCCCACGCCCAGATGTGGCGGGTCTCCGACGACCTGTGGGACCGCTGGCCCGACGTGCGCGCCCAATTCACCCGGATGGCGCGCTGGGCGCCGCATCAGCGCCCCGGAGCCTGGGCCGACGCGGACATGCTGCCGCTGGGGCGCATCGGCATCCGGGCCGAGCGCGGCGAGGACCGCCAGAGCCGGCTCACCGCCGACGAGCAGCACACGCTGCTGACGTTATGGGTGATGTCCCGCTCCCCGCTGATGATGGGCGGCGACCTGCCCACCAGCGACCCCGCCGTGATCGAGCTGCTGGCCACCCCCGCCGTCGGGCACGTGCTGCGGCGCTCCACCGGCAACGGCGAGCTGCTCCGGGAGCCGCTGGGCGACGGCGCCGACGCGGGCGAGGTCATCGTGTGGGGCGCGCGCTCGCCCGCCGACGACACCCGCTACACCGCCGTGTTCTGGACGGGCGACCGCGCGCGGACATGCCGGGTCCCGCTGTCCTCCGTCCTCGGCCACCAGGCCGCCGCGAGCGCCTGGACCGCACGGGACCTGTGGGACGACGACGCCGACCGCCTCGGGGTGGCCGCCCACGGCGACCTCGTGCTCGACGTGCCGCCCCACGGCGTCCGCTGGCTCGCCCTCACCCCCAGCGGGCCGCCTCCGCCGGTGCCCGCCCTGCGCTGACCGACACCCACCCGCTGACCGACACCCCCGCTGACCTGCTCTCACCCCGTTGTCCAAGGAGGACGCATGCTGCCCGTCTCGCTGACCCTCGACCCCGCCTTCCGCGTCGGGCCGGTGCGCCGCCGGACCTTCGGGTCGTTCGTCGAGCACCTCGGCCGGTGCGTGTACACCGGCATTCATGACCCCAGCCACCCCACCGCCGACGAGGACGGGTTCCGCGGCGACGTGCTCGAGCTGACCCGCGAGCTCGGGGTCTCCACCGTGCGCTACCCGGGCGGCAACTTCGTCTCGGGCTACCGCTGGGAGGACGGCGTCGGCCCGATCGGCGAGCGCCCGGTGCGGCTCGACCTGGCCTGGCACTCCTCCGACCCGAACCTGGTGGGCGTCGACGAGTTCATGCGCTGGGCGCGCAAGGCCGACGTCGAGCCGATGATGGCCGTCAACCTCGGCACCCGCGGCGTGCAGGAGGCGCTCGACCTGCTCGAGTACTGCAATGTGCGCGGCGGCACGCGCCTGAGCGACCAGCGCCGCAAGAACGGGACCGAGGAGCCGCACGACATCCGCATGTGGTGCCTGGGCAACGAGATGGACGGCCCGTGGCAGATCGGCCACAAGACCGCCCACGAGTACGGGCGGCTCGCCGCCGAGACGGCCCGCGCGATGCGCATGGTCGACCCGGACCTCGAGCTCGTGGCCTGCGGATCGTCGGGCGTCGTGATGCCCACATTCGGCGAGTGGGAGCGCATCGTCCTGGGGGAGGCGTACGAGCACGTCGACCTCATCTCGGCGCATGCCTACTACTGGGAGGAGGACGGCGACCTCGGGTCGTTCCTGGCCTCGGCCGTGGACATGGACCACTTCGTGGAGTCCGTCACCGCCACCGCCGACGCGGTGCGCGCCCACAAGAAGGTGTCCAAGCGCATCCACATCTCCTTCGACGAGTGGAACGTCTGGTACCAGAAGCGCGCCGAGTCCAAGCCGCCCACCGGCCACGACTGGCCCGTCGCCCCGGTGCTGCTGGAGGACCGCTACAACGTGGCCGACGCGGTGGTGGTCGGCAACCTGCTCATCTCGCTGCTGCGCCACACGGACCGCGTGCACTCCGCGAGCCTCGCGCAGCTCGTCAACGTGATCGCGCCGATCATGACCGAGCCCGGCGGACGTTCCTGGCGGCAGACCACGTTCCACCCGTTCGCGCAGGCCTCACAGCTCGCCACGGGCGACGTGCTCCGCGTCGCCATCGACGCGCCCACTTACCCGACCGCCCAGTTCGGCGACGTGCCGGTGGTCGACGCGGTGGCCACCTACGACGACGACGCCGGCCAGGTGGCGCTGTTCGCCGTCAACCGCTCCCTCACCGAGCACGTCGAGCTGAGCGTCGACACCCGCTCCATCCCCGGACTGCGCCTGCTCGGCGCCACCACGCTCGCCAACCCCGACCACACCTGGGCCGCCACCGCCGACGACGCGACGTCCGTGCTGCCGCAGCCCAACGCGAGCGCCGCCGTCGACGGCGGGCGCCTCACCGTGCGGGTGCCGCCGGTGTCGTGGAACGTCATCCGGCTCGGGGTCTGACGGGCATGCCGACGGCGCGCGCGGCCCGGAGGCCGGTCAGCATCGCGGAGGTCAGGCGTCGCGGCGCCGGGGCCGGGCTGGCGCTCGTGCTGGCCCTGGCCGCGGCCTCCTGCGT
>JAEWEI010000061.1 GCA_023389545.1 Actinomycetes bacterium
AGCGCCGGAACGACGACAGCTAAGGACGTCTAGTGATGGACGACGGATCCCGGATCCTCGCCGGACGATACGAGGTCGGCGAGCTCATCGGGCGCGGCGGCATGGCCGAGGTGCACATCGGGCACGACACCCGGCTCGGGCGCACGGTCGCCATCAAGGTGCTGCGTTCCGACCTGGCACGCGACCCGTCCTTCCAGGCACGGTTCCGCCGCGAGGCCCAGGCCGCGGCCTCGCTGAACCACCCGGCGATCGTCGCGGTGTACGACACCGGCGAGGACGTCGTCACGGAGCCGTCCGGCGTCGTCGCGCACGTCCCGTTCATCGTCATGGAGTACGTCGAGGGCCACACCGTCCGCGACATCCTGCGTGACGGCAACGCCGTGCCGATCGCGGAGGCCGCGGAGATCACCGCCGGCGTCCTCTCGGCGCTCGAGTACTCGCACCACGCGGGCATCGTGCACCGCGACATCAAGCCCGCGAACGTCATGCTCACGCCGACGGGCGCGGTCAAGGTGATGGACTTCGGCATCGCGCGCGCCGTGGCCGATTCCGCCGCGACGATGACGCAGACGCAGGCCGTGATCGGCACCGCCCAGTACCTGTCGCCCGAGCAGGCGCGCGGCGAGACCGTGGATGCCCGATCCGACCTGTACTCGACGGGCTGCCTGCTGTTCGAGCTGCTCACGGGCCGCCCGCCGTTCATCGGCGACTCCCCCGTGGCCGTCGCGTACCAGCACGTCCGCGAGGCCGCGCCGACGCCCAGCTCGATCGCCTCGGACATCCCCGAGACCCTCGACCGGATCACGCTCAAGGCACTCGCCAAGGAGCGCGACTCGCGCTACTCCACAGCCGCGGAGTTCCGCGCCGACCTGGAGGCCGCTGTGCGCGGCGGCCACGTCAGCGCGCCCCCGGTCGGCGCGATGATGGCCGCCGGATCTGGCGACACGACGCAGGTGATGGGCGCCGCCCCCGGGTCCACGCAGGTCATGCAGGGCGCTGCCGTCACCGCGGCGGGCACGCCGCCGTGGGGCCTCACCAACGCGGGCGGCCCGGGCTCGGGGCAGCCCGAGCAGCCCGGGACGGACGCCGAGGACGAGGACGCACCCAAGAAGCGGTGGCTCCTGTGGACGCTGATCGCTGTCGCCCTGGCCGCCGTCATCGGCATCGCGGCGCTGCTCATCGCGCAGAACCAGGAAGACCCGCCCCAGTTGGTCACCATCCCGACCAACCTGGTGGACACCCCCGCCGACCAGGCGATCACGACGTTGACCGGCCTGGGCCTGACCCCCGTGGAGGAGCAGCAGGCCAGCGACTCCATCGCCGAGGGCAACGTCATCGCCACCGACCCCAAGGGCGGCGAGCAGCTCGAGGAGGGCTCGGAGGTCACCGTCTTCGTCTCCACCGGATCGGACTCCGTCCAGCTTGAGAACTTCGCCGGGCTGAGCCAGGAGGCGGCCCGTGCGCGCCTCGCCGAACTCGGGCTGACCCTGGGCGACGTGACTCCCGAGAACAGCCCTGAGCAGGCCGCTGGCGTCGTCACAAAGTCCTCCCCCGGTGCCGGGGAGACCGTCGCCAAGGGCTCGAAGGTCAACCTCTTCGTGGCCAGCGGCAGTGTCGAGCTCCCAAACCTCGTCGGCATGACTCAGGCCGAAGCCGAGGCGAAGCTGCTTGAGCTGAAGCTCTCCCCGGTGGTCGAGGAGGAAGAGACCAACGACGCGACGCAGGTCGGCAAGGTCACCAAGCAGAACCGGCAGGAGGGCCTGGTCCAGCAGGGCTCCGTGGTGCGCATCACCGTGGCCACAGCGCGCGAGCTGCCCACCGTCCCGGACGGCCTGGTCGGCCTCTCTTACAACGAGGCGGCGGCCCGGCTCGAGGCGATCGGGCTGAAGGCCCAGCGGGAGAACGTCGACTCCGATGACCCCAAGGACAGGGTCATCTCGACGAGCCCCACGAAGGGCACCGCGCTCGAGGAGGGCTCCACGGTCAAGCTGAACGTCTCCAAGGGCCCGTCGGGCGGCGGCAACGGCGGTGGCAACAACTCGACGCCCACGCCCACGCCGACCGCCAACCAGTAGCGGCCGCGGGTGAGGCCAGCGCTCAGATCAGACGCGCACCAGCGGGTGCAGCCCCTCTGAGCGCGCCACCGCGTCCGTGTCGCCGCAGATCTCCAGCCAGTTGGCCAGCAGGCGGTGGCCGCCCTCGGTGAGCACCGACTCGGGGTGGAACTGCACGCCGTGCAGGGGCAGTGTCCGGTGCTGCAGGCCCATGATGATGGGGCCGTGCGCCGACGGGACGGTGGCGGTCACCTCGAGCTCGTCCGGGGCCGTCTCGCCGATCACGGCCAGCGAGTGGTACCGCGTGGCGGTGAACGGCGTCGGGAGTCCGGCGAGCACCCCGGCGCCGGCGTGCTCGACCTGGCTGGTCTTGCCGTGCATCAGCTCGGGCGCATGCGCCACGGTTCCGCCGAACACCTCCCCGAGGGCCTGGTGGCCCAGGCAGACGCCCAGCATGGGGGTGCCGGACGCGGCGCAGTCGCGGATGACCTGCATGCTCGCGCCAGCCTCGGCGGGCGTCCCAGGTCCCGGGGAGACCAGCACGCCGTCGAACTCGGCGCGCTGGTCCGCCGCGGGCACGGCGTCGTTGCGGACCACGACGGTCTCGGCGCCGAGCTGCGCCAGGTAGCCCACAATCGTGTAGACGAACGAGTCGTAGTTGTCGACCACGAGGATCCGGGTCACGTCACTCCCCCACTGTTGTGTCGCTGAACGGCATGTACGGCGCCACAGCGGGGAAGACCCACTGGAAGCACACCGCGAGGACGGCCGCGGCCGCCACGGCGAGGATCAGCACCCGTACGGGCGCCGGCCCTGGCAGGTGTCGCCACAACCAGGGGTACATCATGCGCCTCCGAGGAGCTCGGCCGGGGTGCCGTCCGCGACGGGCGCCCAGTAGTCCAGCACGCCGTGCACGATGTACCTCTCGCGCGCGGAGAACATCGGGTGGCACGTGGTCAACGTGATGACGCGCTCGGTGGGCTCGACGCCGGGCTGTCCGGGCACGGGGGCGATCACGTCGACATCCTGGGGGGTCACGATGGCGCTCGACGTCACCCGGTAGACGTACCACGTGCTCGGCGTCCGCACGATGAGCGGGTCGCCTTCCTGCAGCTCGGCGACCCGGTTGAACGGCTTGCCGTAGGTGGTGCGGTGCCCGGCGAGCGCGAAGTTGCCGACTCCGCCGGGCATGGCCGTCTCGGGGTAGTGCCCGATGCCCAGCACGTCCAGCACGGTGGGCCTGTCGACGCCTTGGCTGATGGGCCGCTC
>JAEWEI010000069.1 GCA_023389545.1 Actinomycetes bacterium
GGGGGGGGGGCCCCCCCCGCCGCGGGTCAGGAGGAGGTCGCCGCCGTCACGAACGTGCGGTCGAGGACGTCGGCGGCGGCCGGCGCGGACTCGAGGTAGCCCAGCGCGTGCATCTGCCCGATCAGCGCGTCGACCTGCGCGACGTACTCGTCGTCCAGGTCCCAGCGCGGCCAGATGTTGGCGATGGCCGTCGCGACGACCGCCGCGTCCAGCCCGTACTGCTCGACCACGCCGGCAGCCCACCCCTCCGGGTCGCTGATCAGGTTCTCGGTGGCCCGCACGTGGGTGTTGACCACCGACTGCACCAGTTCGGGCTCCTCGTCGATCAGCCGCTGGGTGGTCACCAGGCCGATGTTCACCTTGCCGACGGGTGTCTCGTACGGGGAGACGATCTGGTGCGCGCCGGCCTGCAGCGCGATCGACGGGCCGAGCTCCGCGCTGGAGAACGCATCGATCTTGCCGCTGGCCAGCGCGTTCGCCATGTCGGAGAACGGCAGGTTCACCAACTTCAGGTCATCGATGTCGATGCCGTTCTGCTCGAGGGTGAGCCGCAGCAGGATCTCCTGCGAGGAGCCCTGCGGGAACCCGACGGTGCGGCCCACCAAGTCCTGCACCGAGGTGACGTCGGCGCTGCCCACGATGCCGGACCCGCCGTCGGCCGCCGCGGCCACCACCACGACGTCCTGCCCGGCCGCCGCTCCTGACAGCGCCGACGGGACGCCCGTCACCCCGAAGTCGATGGCGCCGCTCACCACGGCGTTCTTGATGTCGGGCGACGTGTCGAAGAGCACCACCTCGTAGGTGAGGCCGTCGGTGGCGCGGTCCGCGTAAAGGTGCGGGTGGAACAGGTGCGGCTGCCCCTTGAGCGTGCCGACCTTGATGGTGGTGGGGCCGTCGGCGGCGGCGTCAGCCTCCGCGGAGCCGCAAGCCGTGAGGGCGGTGACCAGCAGGGCGGCGGCGGCGAGGACGTGCAGGTGTTGCTTCATGGTGTCTCTTCCTGGAGGGGGCCGAACAGGTACGGGGTGGGGGCTCGGTTACGGGACGGGCGCCGCCGCTGCGGCAGCGATGTCGGCGGTGGCCGCACGCCGGTGCGCCCGCCAGCCGCCAGCGGCGCTGATATCCGCCTCGCGCCCCGTCACGGCGCCCGCGAAGCCGACCACCGAACTGCCGTCGTCGAGCGTCACGTGCCCGATCGACAGCGGCGCCGCGACGCGGGTGACCAGCCGGCCGAGGGCCGCGACGGACAGCAGCCACTCCTCGCCGGGGAATGCCGCGCCGTGTCCCGGGACGGTGGGGACGACGATCGGGCGGTTCCCGTCCTCGGTCACGTGCATGCGGTAGTCCGGGGCGGTGACGACCTCGCGGACGAACCGCGCGCCCAACTCCTGCAGCTCGTGGTTGCGGGCCTCACCGCTCAGGTGCGCGCCGAACACGACCGTCGGCACCCCCGTCGTCGGATACAGCGGGGCGTCCTCGCCAGTCAGCCAGCCGGCCAGGTCGAGCGCGACCTGGTCGTCGAAGGCCCGCGCCACCACGCTCACCCCGAACAGCCCTTCCGACGCGGACGCCCCGGCGGGCACTGCCACGGCGGCCAGGTCCAGCAGGTTGACGAAGTTCGTGTAGACGCCGAGCCGCGCGTTCACGGCGATCGGCTCGGCCTGCACGGCGGCGACTGTCGGGTGGCTGGGGGTGGTGGGCGCGAGCAGCGCGTCGAAGCCCGCGAGCGCCGCCATCGCCTCGGCGCGCAGCACGCGCAGCAGCTCCTGGTCGCGGACCACCGCGGAGCCGGTGACGTGCGCGGCCGCGGCGGTGATGGCCGCGACCGACGGCTCGGCCTGCTCGGGGTGGTCGGCCAGGAACTGGCCGAACGAGGCATGCCGCTCGGCGACGAGGCCGCCCTCGTAGAGCAGGCGCGCGGCCCGCAGGAACGGCGTCAAGTCGATCTCGCCGAGCACCGCGCCCCGGGCCTCGAGCCGCGCGGCGGCGGCGGCGAAGTGCTCGCGTGCCTGCGGCCCGAGCACCGCGAGGTCCTCCGCGCGCGGGATGGCGACCCGCGGTGCGGCGGGCGCGCCGAGCCGCACATCGGCCGGCCAGTCGCGGGACGCGGGGTCGAGGCCGCTGGGGCCGGACATGATCCCGATGGCCTGCGCGGCCACGGCCAGCGTGGGGGCCAGCACCGTCACGCAGTCGTAGGAGGGGCAGGCAGGCGCCACGCCGTCCTTGGGCACCAGGCCGTACGTGGCCTTGATGCCGACGATCCCGTTGAACGCCGCCGGCACCCGGCCCGAGCCCGCGGTGTCCGTGGCGATGGCCAGATCCACGATGCCGAGGCCCACGGCGGCCCCCGAGCCAGAGCTCGACCCGCCCGCGACGCGCTCAGGATCCACCGCCGAGCGCACCGCGCCCCGCAGGCTCCGCGCGCCGCTGAGCCCCGTGGCGAACTGGTCCAGCGCTGTCTTGCCCATCACCACCGCGCCGGCGTCCACCAGCCGCTGCACCGCCGTGGCGCTGCGCGCCGGGATGCGGGCATAGTCCGGGTGGCCCGCCGTGGTGGGCAGTCCGGCGACATCCACGTTGTCCTTGACCGCGAGCATGAGCCCCGCGAGCGGCAGCTCGGCGCCGGCGGCCAGGCGCGCCTCGACAACCGCGGCGTCGGCGAGCGCGTCGGCCTCGGGGCGCAACGTCAGCCACACCTCGGGGCGCCTGACGGCGGCCTCGCGGCGGTACGCGTCGCGCACGCGCTCGGTGGGGGTGGTGGCGAGGGCCACCGGGCTGGTGGGTGCAGGGCGCATCACAGGCTCCGTCCGTCGGAAGGGAGTGCTGGGGCCTCGAACGGGCTGCGGCCCTCGAGGTGGCTGCGGGTGGCGACGGCGAGCGCCAGGGCGGCGCGCTCCACCACCACGTCCTTCGAGGCGCCGACGTGCTCGGTCAGCGCGTCGAGCGCGGTGCGCAGGCGGCCCGCCAGCACCAGCTCGGCGATCTCCACGTGCTCGTCGGCGGTGGCGCGCATCCGGTCGGCGGTGAGGTAGTCGTACATCCGCACCGCGCGGATCTTCTGGTTGACCTGCGCGAGCGCGGCGGACAGCGCGCGGTTGCCGGACGACGCGAGGAGCACGGTGTGGAACCGCTCGTCGATGGTGACGAAGCCGGGGGTGGGCTCGGGGCGCTCGTCGCGCAGCGCGTGCCAGGCGGCGAGCTCGGGCTCGAGCAGCGCGCGGTCGTGCTCCAGCGTCGGATCGTCCACGACCCGGCGGATGCCGTGCGTCTCGAGCAGCACGCGCAGCTCGTAGAGGGCGGCCAGTTCCTCGAAGGTCGGGGTGTGGAGGTACAGGCCGCCGGCCCGCTTCTCCACGAGGCCGTCGGCCAGGAGCCGGGCCAGCGCCTCGCGCACCGGGGTCCGCGACACCGCGTACCGCTCTGCCAGGCGCTCCTCGCCGAGCCGCTCCCACGGTGACACCCGTCCGCTCATCAGCTCGTCGCGCAGCGCGTCGTACACCGCGTCGCTACGTGACGGCCTGGCCGCCGCATCCACTGTTGTCCACATGGCTGCATACAGTCGGCCACGTGTGTTTCCGGCGGGGTCGCCAGCCGTGAACTTTGCGTGTCCCCCGGTTTCGGTGGCGTTTCGCAGGGCGCTGACCTGCACGAACGCGCGCCGATCCACGGATGCTGGCGACGATCGCTGGCGCATGGGCGGCGGCTTCTAGAGTGGAGCCATGACGTCCCCCCACGCCGTGCCCTCCTCCGCCGCGGGCTCACGCGAGGAGTGGGCCGCCCCCGAGGACTACCCGTTCTTCGACGAGGAGCCGCCCCCGGAGGACGAGCCGCCGTACGAGCCGTTCGACGGCCCGCCGCACGATCACCGCGCCCCGACGTTCGTCACCCCGCCCACCGCGGGCCGCCCGGACGGCGCCGCCCCCGCAGCCCGGGTCGCCGC
>JAEWEI010000078.1 GCA_023389545.1 Actinomycetes bacterium
CCCACGCGCTCGGCGTTGGCCGCGAGCGCGAGCTCCCCGGTGAGGCGGTCCTGATGCGTCCGGATGCCCGTCGCGCCGAAGCGGTCGGCGGCGCCCAGGGTCAGCGCGCCGTAGTGGTCGCCGATGACAACCACCGTGCCGGCTGGCGCCTGCTCCAGCTCGGGCGCGGCCTCGTCGAGGATGAGCCGGTCCGAGGCGTCCACGGCGAACAGGTTCGGCGCCTCCAGGTCCGGGGCGCGGCGCAGCGTGTCGAGCAGATCCTCGCTCATGACGTCACCCCCGAGACGTACGCCCAGGCGCCGTCCTGGCGCACGAATCTGCTGACCTCATGCTGCGACCCGGCGCCATCGGGCGATCGGTAGTACGCGCGGAACTCGACTGTCCCCTCGGCGTCGAGCAGGCCGCCCGCCGAGCAGGCCACGATGTCGAGCCGGTACCAGCGGACATCCGGCTCGAGGTCCAGGCTGGAGGGTCGGGCGCTCGGATGCCACGTCCGCAGCAGGTAGTCGGCGTCGCCGACGGCGAAGGCGCTGAACCGCGACCGCATCAGCGTCTCGGCAGTGGGGGCCTGCGCGTCGCCGCGGTGGAACCGCCCACAGCACTCCTCGTAGGGCAGGCCGCTGAGGCAGGGGCAACGATCGACGGTCACGGGTCCATCATCCCGCGCGCCGGCCGCGGCCCGACCCAGCGGTGGGCCTGACGCCGTCACGCCCCAGATGTGGGCGGCGGCGCCCCGGTCTAGGGTCCGAACGACGGGCCACGCCCCGAGGCCCACTGAGAGGGAGCGAGCATGAGCGCAGACGAGACCTCCGGCCTGTCGTCGATCACCGGCGTCCACACCGTGGTGGTGCCCGTCGTGGACATGGACCAGGCGCTGGCGTTCTGGACGGGGGCCCTCGGCTTCGAGGTCCAGATGGACAGCCCGTTCGGCGAGGGGCAGCGCTGGGTCGAGCTTGCCGCGCGTGACGCGGGCGCCGGGGCCACCACCATCGGCCTGATGAGCGGCGGCGACCAGCCCACCGGCGTGAGCACCGGAATCCGGCTGGCGACGTCCGACGCCGCCGCGGCCTGGCGGGTGCTTGAGGAAGCCGGAGTCGACGTGGACGAGCTGCTCACCCTGCCCGGCGCCCCGCCGATGTTCACGTTCCGCGACGGGGACGGCAACGAGCTGGTCGTCGTGGAGATCGACGCCTAAACCATTCGCGTCCTGGTCGCGCGTCCACCGGGCGTCCGAAGGTGGCACTGCACAGGCTGACGTGGTTATAGCCCTCGGGAGCGACATCGCCGTCCTCGCGAGCAGGTGCGCCGCGCTTGCGGGCGATCACGCAGCCACCACGCCGACCATCGGGAGACCGCATGTCCATCCGTGCGCATCTGCGCAAGATCGCCCTCGCATTGCCCCTCGCCGTCGTCGCCGCGGCGCTCACCACGTCACTCGTCGCCGCGCCTGCCTCCGCCCACGGGTCCGTCACTGACCCGCCCAGCCGCAACTGGGGCTGTCTGGACCGCTGGGGCGACCGGCACCAGGCGCCGGAGATGGCGCAGCAGGACCCGATGTGCTGGGCCGCCTTCCAAGACAACCCCGCCGCGATGTGGAACTGGAACGGCCTGTATCGCGAGGGCGTCGCCGGGCGCCACGAGCAGGCGATCCCCGACGGCCAGCTCTGCTCCGGCGGCCTCGCGGAGGGCGGCCGCTACCGCTCCATGGACACGCCGGGCAACTGGACCGCGAAGAACGTGCCCACCAACTTCACGCTCACGCTCACCGACGGCGCGCAGCACGGCGCCGACTACCTCAAGGTCTACATCACGAAGCCGGGCTTCGACCCGACCACGCAGACCCTCGGCTGGGGCGACCTGACGCTGCTCAAGGAGACGGGCCGCTACGCCCCCGCCGGGCAGTACCAGACGGACCTCAACCTGTCCGGCCGCAGCGGCCGGGCCGTGATCTACACGATCTGGCAGGCCAGCCACTTCGACCAGTCGTACTACATCTGCAGCGACGTCAACATCGGCGGCACGACGACGCCCACGCCCACGGTCACGCCCACCGTCACCCCCACCCCGACGGTCACGCCCACCGTCACCCCGACGCCGACGCCCACAGCGACGACGCCGACGCCGACGCCGACTGTCACCCCCACCACTCCGCCCACGGGCGCCTGCGCGGCCACCGTGACCGTCGGCAACAGCTGGAACGGCGGCTACCAGGCGCAGGTGACGGTCACCGCAGGCGCCAGCGCGATCAGCGGATGGAAGGTCACCGTCAACGGCGCCACCATCACGCAGGCGTGGAACGGCACGCTGTCCGGTGGCAACACGATCACCAACGCCTCGTGGAACGGCAGCCTCGGGGCCGGAGCCTCGACCACCGCCGGCTTCCTCGGCACCGGGTCGACGAACCTGACGGCCACCTGCACGCTCGCCTAACCGACCTGCCCACCCAGCGGCCCGCCCCCCTGCGGCCGCGCCACCACCGGTCGGCCCTGACCCCGAGTCAGGGCCGACCGGCCTGCGGTGTCAGGGCCGACCTGCCTGCGCGGGGTCGGTGTGGACGGGGTGGTTGGAGCGGAACAGCCCCGCCGGGTCCACGATCCGCTTCACGTCGCGCAGCCTGCCCACAGCCTCGGCGCCGTACGCGTCCTCGATGGGCTGCAGCTCTTGGAGGAACGTGAGGCCCAGGCCGTGCTGGGAGCGCGGGACGGGGGCCACAAGCGCGGCCAGCGCCTCGTCCACCAACGCGGCCATCCCCGGGTCGAAGGCGGGCGCCATGGCCGAGAGCACGAAGCCCGGCCGGATCTGCGCGCCCGGCCCGGTGGCAGGATCGGCAGCCGCCTGCGCGCCGCCCAGGTGCCGCACCTGCAGTCCCATCAGCGGAGTGCCGCTGCCCACCCCGGCGGTGGCCAGCACATGGTCGACCACATCGTCGGTGAGCTCGTCGAACGGGTGGGACACCGCGCGCATCGGCGGTCCCGGCTCTGTCGGCTCCTCGGCGATGGCCACGATCTCGGGCTCCCGCAGCACTCGAACGGTCTCGCGGACTGCCGGTGCGGCGGCGCGCAGCGGGGCGAGCAGTGCCTCCGCCTCGTCGGGTGATCCGACGAACATGACGTCCACGTTGACGAAGGACCGGCCGCGCAGGGCCTCCGGGACCTGCGGCAGATCCGGCAGGTGGGCGAGCAGCAGCCAGCTCGACAGCTCATGCGGCGCCGTGCGGGTCAGTTCCGCCCACGCTGGCATGACCTGCGGCGCATGCTCGCCGAGGAAGGAGATCCGGCCGCCGTAGAGCACGGGCGCCGGATGGAGCGCGAACTCGACGGCGGTGACGACGCCGAAGTCCCCGCCGCCGCCGCGCAACGCCCAGAACAGGTCCGGGTCGGAGTCCGCCGTCACGCGGCGCGCCGTCCCTGTGGCGTCGACCAGGTCCACGGCGAGCAGTGAGCTCGCGGGCGTGCCGAAGGCCCGGCCGAACCAGGACAGCCCGCCGCCGAGCATGAGCCCCACGACTGTGACGCTCGGGTTGGAGCCGGACAGCGCGACCAACCCGGTGCCGTCCAGCGCGTCGCACAACTCCTGCCAGGCGACGCCGGCGCCCACGCGCGCCGTGCGGGCGGCGGTGTCGATGGCGATCTCGTCGAGGTTGCCGGTCCGCACCAGCACGGCGCCGTCGAGGTGCTGCGTGGCGCCGTGGCCCCGCGGTTGCGCGGCCACCGTCAGCCCGTGCTCGGCGGCGACCCTCACCACCGCCTCGACATCGGCGCTGTCCGCGACGTGCGCCACCGCCGCGGGTTGCTGGTCGACGCCCGAGTGCCAGGCGCGCCGGGACATGTCCCAGCCGTCGTCCTGCGGGCCGACCACCGCTCCCCGGACTGCGGATCGCAGTTGCTCCAGCACCGCGTCAGGCAGATGCGGGCCGCTCCGACTGGTGGTGCGCGCGTCTGACATCGGGTGCCTCCGGTCCGATGGAACGAGTGAGTGGGCAGCGCTCTGCTCATCGTGGGCCACGACGCCCACACGAGCCACTCATTCGACGCTTTTCCGGCTTTACCCTCGAAGGGTGGCCACGCACGAGATGTCCTGGAGGGTGCGAGGCGTGCCCGCGGAGTCGATCGACGCCCAGCGGGACTGGCTGCTGCGCGGCGGCGTCGAGGCGTTGAACGAGAGCCGGATCGACACCTGGGGCACTACCGACCACACGCAGACGGTCGACGACTATCGGGCGTGGCTCACCGATCAGCGGTTCGCCGCGAAGGCCTGCCTCGTCGCGGTCCGAGACGACGCCGACGACGCTCCCGATCCGGCCCGGGTGCTCGGATTCGCCACGCTGCACCTCCCGCTCGCAGACAACACCCATGCGGCGGAAGTCGACGTGGCCGTCCGGCCGCCCTCTCGGCGCGCCGGCATCGGCACGGCCTTGCACACCGCCGTGCTCGATCGCGTGCGGGCCGCTGGGCGCACGCACGTCATCGCCACGACCGAGCACCGCGTCGAGCCCGGCCCCGGGCCGACGTCGCTGGCGCCCGCGACCGGGCAGGGGCTCGTGGACCGGCGCCAGCCGGGGGTTCGATTCGCGCTCACCCGGCATTACGACCTCGAACAGGTGGGGCGGCACTCGGTGCTCGAGCTCCCGCTCGACGAGGCTGCCCTCACCGGCCTCGAGGCGGGGGCAGCCGCGGTGGCCGGCGACGACTACCGCACGGTCTCGTGGGACGGCCCGTGCCCCGAGCAGTGGGTCAGCGGCTTCGCGGCACTGCTGGCCCAGATGAGCACGGACGCCCCAAGCGGCGGTCTCGAGATCGAGGAGGAGGCCTGGGGCACCGCTCGGGTGCAGGCGATGCAGGACGAGCTGGTCCGCAGCGGGCGGCAGTACCGGGCGACCGCCGCCGAGCATGTGCCCTCGGGCCGGCTCGTGGCGTTCACCTCGTTCGAGTGCCCGGCGCACACGCCGGAGTACGTCGACCAGGACGACACCCTCGTGCTGCCGGAGCACCGCGGCCACCGCCTCGGCATGCTGGTCAAGGCGGTGAACCTGCGGCGCCTGACGCAGGATCGGCCCGACGTGCGGCGGGTGGGCACCTGGAACGCCGCGGAGAACGCGCACATGCTCGCCATCAACACCGCCCTCGGCTTCCGTGCGGCGGGCGGGTCCGGCGAGTGGCAGCTCCGGCTGGGCTGAGCGCCCGTCAGACCGTGACGGTGAACCCCGCGCGCAGCAGCGCCTCGTCGCGCGACGACGGCCCGACCAGCAGCTCGAAGGCGCCCGGCTCCACCACGCGGCGCCCGGCGGCGTCGACCAGCGTGCAGGCCGCCACCGGCAGCTCGAGGTCGACGACGCGGCTCTCGCCCGCCGGGAGGTCGACCTGGCGGTGCGCCTTGAGCTCCTTGTCCGCCCAGGTGACGGAGGTGACGGTGTCGCTGACGTACACCTGCACCGTCTCCCGCGCCGCCCGCGCACCCGTGTTGCGCACGGTGACCCGGGCGCGGACGGTGTCGCCGGCGCCGACCTCGGGGTTCAGCACCTCCAGGTCGGCGTACTCGACCGTCGTGTAGGCGAGGCCCTCGCCGAATGCGAACGCCGGGCTCTGGGTGAGGTCGGCGTACCGCGTGCCGTGCTGACCGCGGATCTGGTTGTAGTAGGTGGGCTGCTGGCCGACGTGCCGCGCGAACGAGATGGGCAGGCGCCCGGTGGGCTCGATCAGGCCCAGGGCGAGCTCGGCGATGGCCCGGCCGCCACGCATGCCGGGGTTGGCGGCGTAGACGATCGCGGCGGCGCCCATCGCCGAGGGCGGCAGCACGAGCGGCTTGGAGCTGATGAGGACCACGATCATCGGCGTCCCCGTCTCAGCGAGCGCGTCGAGCAGCGCGACCTGCTGGCCGACGAGCTCAAGGGTCGCGGTGGAGCGGGACTCGCCGATGAGCTCGATGCGGTCGCCCACCACGGCGACGACGTAGTCGGCGGCCTGCGCTGCGGCGACGGCCTCGGCGATCAGCGCGGCGTCGGGCTCGGCGGGGATCACGATCTCGGGCCGGGGCTGGCCGTCGGGGAAGAACTCGCCATCGGGGTCAGGGCCGACGGTGAGGATCTCGGCGCCACGCGCATGCGTCACGGTCCAGTCGGACGGCACGTGGTCGCGGAACCCGTCGAGCACCGTCTGCGTCATGTGCCGGGGCATCCCGCCGGTCATCCAGTCCACCTGCCCCGAGGCGCCGGCCCAGTCGCCGAGCTGGGTCTGCGCGTCGTCGGCGTTGGGGCCGACGACGGCGACGGTCCGCGGCGTCCCGTCGCCCACGGCCCGCCCATCGGCGTCGGCGGTGAGGCCGCCCGCGAGCGGCAGCGTGCCGTCGTTGGCCAGCAGCACCAGCGCGCGCCGGGCGACATCCAGGTTGAGCGCGGCGTGCTCCGCGGAGCCGATGACCTCGGCCTGCCGGGCGGAATCGGGCAGGCGCGGGTTCTCGAACAGGCCGAGCTCGAACTTCAACGTGAGGACGCGCCGGACGGCGGCGTCGACGTGAGCCTCGGTGACCAGGCCGCGGGCGATGGCCTCCAGTGCGCCGTCGAAGAACTGCGGGGTGGTCATCACCATGTCGTTGCCAGCGCGCAGCGCGGCCGCGGAGGCCTCGACGATGTCCGGGAACAGCTGCTGCTCCCACACCATGCGGCCCACGTTGTCCCAGTCGGTGACCAGGGTGCCGGTGTAGCCCCACTCGCCGCGCAGCACGTCGGACAGCAGCCACTCGTTCACGGTGATGGGCACGCCGTCGGTGGACTGGTAGCCCAGCATGAACGTGCGGCAGCCCTCGCGGGCGACGCGCTCGAAGGGCGGCAGGAACCAGGACCGCAGCTTGCGCCGGGAGATGTCCGCCTCGCTGGCGTCGCGCCCGCCCTGCGTCTCGGAGTACCCCGCGAAGTGCTTGGCGCACGCGAGGATCGCGGTGGGGTCGTCGAGCCCGTCGCCCTGGTAGCCCCGCACCATCGCGGAGGCCAGCTCGCCGATGAGGTGCGGGTCCTCGCCGAACGTCTCGCTCACGCGGCCCCAGCGCAGGTCGCGGGTGATGCAGAGCACCGGGGAGAAGGTCCAGTGGATGCCGGTGGCGGCGACCTCGACGGCCGTCGCGCGGGCGACCTGCTCGACGAGGCCGGTGTCCCAGGTGGCGGCCA
>JAEWEI010000084.1 GCA_023389545.1 Actinomycetes bacterium
GGTCCTTGGCGGACACGTGCACGATGCCGTTCGCGTCGATGTCGAAGGTGACCTCGATCTGCGGGACGCCGCGCGGGGCCGGCGCGATGCCGGTCAGCTCGAACGTGCCCAGCGGCTTGTTGTCCCGGGCGAACTCGCGCTCACCCTGGAACACCTGGATGAGGACGGACGGCTGGTTGTCCTCGGCCGTGGAGAAGATCTCCGACCGCTTCGTGGGGATGGCCGTGTTGCGCTCGATGAGCTTGGTCATCACCCCGCCCTTGGTCTCGATGCCCAGGCTCAGCGGCGTGACGTCGATCAGCAGGACGTCCTTGCGCTCGCCCTTGATGACACCGGCCTGGAGCGCGGCGCCGATGGCCACGACCTCGTCTGGGTTGACGCCCTTGTTGGGCTCCTTGCCGCCGGTGAGCTCCTTGACGAGCTCCGTCACGGCGGGCATGCGCGTGGCGCCGCCGACGAGGATGACGTGGTCGATGTCCTCGAGCTTGATGCCAGCGTCGCGGATCACCGAGTGGAACGGCTGCTTGGTGCGCTCGAGCAGGTCCGCGGTCATCTGCTGGAACTGCGCGCGGGTCAGCTTGCTGTCCAGGTGGACGGGGCCGTTCTCGCTCATCGACAGGTACTGCATGGAGATGTTGGTGCTCGTCGCGGACGAGAGCTCCTTCTTGGCCTGCTCGGCGGCCTCACGCAGGCGCTGCAGGGCGATCTTGTCCTTGGACAGGTCGACGCCCGTGGAGTTCTTGACCTCCTTGATGAGGTGCTCCACGATCCGGCTGTCCCAGTCGTCGCCGCCCAGGCGGTTGTCGCCGGAGGTGGCGCGGACCTCGATCGTCGAGAAGTCGTCGTCCTTGCCCACCTCGAGCAGGGACACGTCGAACGTGCCGCCACCGAGGTCGAAGACGAGGATGAGCTCGTCCTCCTTGCCACGCTCGAGCCCGTAGGCGAGCGCGGCGGCGGTGGGCTCGTTGACGATGCGCAGCACGTTGAGGCCGGCGATCTGCCCGGCGTCCTTCGTGGCCTGGCGCTCGGCGTCGTTGAAGTAGGCCGGCACGGTGATGACCGCGTCGGTGACGGGCTCGCCCAGGTACTCCTCGGCGTCGCGCTTGAGCTTGCCGAGCACCCGCGCGGAGATCTCCTGCGCGTTGTACTTCTTGCCGTCGATGTCGACGGACCAGTCGGTGCCCATGTGGCGCTTGACGGACGTGATGGTGCGGTCGACGTTGGTCACCGCCTGGCGCTTGGCGACCTCGCCGCCCAGGACCTCGCCCGTCTTGGAGAACGCGACGACCGACGGGGTGGTGCGCGATCCCTCGGCGTTGGCGATGACCGTGGGCTCGCCGCCCTCGAGGACTGAGACCACGGAGTTGGTGGTGCCGAGGTCGATGCCTACTGCTCGTGCCATGAGCGTGTGCCTTTCGTGTGGGTGCGAGGACCCCGGGGATGTGCGTCACCGCGAGGCTGCTTGAGTCTGCTGCGCTCAAGTCTGCGCGCAGTTGGCGCGCCACGCAAGTTCCAAGGCCCAATATTGAGTCTGGTCCGCTCAACCTGGGAGCCGCTACTCGCCCCCACTCCTCACAGTTGACTCCACCCCGAGGCGACCTGCACCTCGGCACGTGCCAGCGACGTCAGCTCACCCGCGTGCGGCGAGGGCTCGCCGTCGACGACGAGGCCGCGCCGCCCCACCAACTGGCCCACCGCTCCAGGATCCGCGCCACATCGGCGTCGTCGACCTCATACAACGACAGCACAGCCGTCAGCAGCCCGTGCGGCGGGCGGCTTCCCGCCGGCGTCTCCATGAGCACCAGCAGCGCGGACTGCTCCGCGTACAGGCGCAGGCCCACCTGGTGCTGGCTCTTGTACAGGACCTGCCCGCCGATCATCGAGCCATCGGGAAGCTCGGCCTGGAGGTGGCCGCCCACCGGGATCCCGCGCAGGCCGTGCAGGCCGAGCCGGTCGATCAGCCTGTCGCGCAGCGGCCCCGCGTCCATGTCACGCATGACCACGGTGTGGCGCTCGGCGCCCTCATGCTCCTCGAGCGCGAACTTGAGCTGGTGCGCCCCCGCGATCCACGCCTCGTCGCGCGGATCGTGCACGCCGTCGAACGTGGTCAGGCCGTCATGCGCGTTGCGCTGCACCGAGAGGTGCGAGCGGTGATGAGACTCCCCAGCCACCGGCGTCAGCACAAGACGGTCGCCCCGCGGCCAGGCCAGGGCGCGCACATGGCCGCCGCCCACAGACGACGTCTCGGAGGCCACCGGGCGGACGCCGAACGTCTCGCCGATCTCCTCGTCGATCCCGTCCCGCTCCCAGCCGAACCACCGGCGCACCAGCTCCGGCTCCCGCACGTGGCGCCACACCACGTCCGCGGGAGCCTCGATGTCCAGGCCCACTACCTCGCGATGCTCGAGACCGACCGCCATGCTGTTCCACCCCGCCCTGAGTCCGCCCGGGACGAACGCGCCCGGGACTCTTCCGACCGTAGCCCGCAGTCGCCACGGCGGCCCGCCCAGCCAATGCCCGATTCGTCACATCCGCAGGTCAGAGCAACGCCACCGCCTGGGGGTCCACAGACAGCGCCACGTCGTCCCCCGGCGCCGCCACCACGCCCGCGGCGGCCGCCGCCGTCACCCGGCCGAGGCCCGCCACCTGCACCGCGAACTCGGTGCGGCCACGCCGGAACGCCGTCCCGAGGACCGTCCCCGTCGTGACAACGGGCAGGCCCGCGACCCGGCTCCCGGGCGCGGCCACCGGGCCGACGACGACGAGCGCGCC
>JAEWEI010000106.1 GCA_023389545.1 Actinomycetes bacterium
CGACCAACGACTGGAACACCGGCTTCACGGCCTCGGTGCGGATCACGAACACCAGCGCCCAACCGCTCACGTCCTGGCGGCTCGCGTTCACGTTCCCGGCCGGGCAGACGGTGACCAACGGGTGGTCCGCCGCCTTCAGCCAGACCGGCGCCCACGTGACGGCGTCCAACGCTGCGTGGAACGGCACGCTCGCGGCGGGGGCCAGCACGGACATCGGCTTCAACGGCTCCCACACGGGCGTCAACACGCGGCCGAGCGCGTTCACGTTGAACGGGACGGCCTGCACCGTCTCCTGACCTGAGAGACCGCTCGCGGCGCCCGCTCGTCTCGCGACGGGCGGGCGCCGCCCTGCGCGTCCAGGCCGCGCGCTGCCATTCAGAGCGTTTTTCGGCGGCGCCCGCGCGCGGTGGCACAGTGGTCGGGTGACGAACCTCGAGACGCGCCCCCAAGAGGCGGACCTCCACTCCGAGTCCGCGGGTGGCGGCTCGGCGCCGCGCGGCCGGCTCCTGGAGGCGCGAGACGTCCCGCTCGGCGGGCTCCGCGCGATGCATGTGCGCCGGACGCTGCCGCAGCGCGGCCTGCCGATGGTGGGCGCCTGGTGCTTCCTCGACGAGTTCGGGCCCGCCGACGTGGACATGCGCGTGCTGCCGCACCCCCACACCGGGTTGCAGACCGTCACCTGGCCCCTCGTCGGTGAGATCCACCACCGTGACAGCGTCGGGAGCGATGTGGTGGTGCGTCCGGGCCAGCTCAACCTGATGACGGCGGGGCGCGGAGTCGCCCACTCGGAGATGTCGCTCGGCGACTCGCCCCGGCTGCACGGCGTCCAGCTCTGGGTCGCGCTGCCCGCCGGCGCCGCGGACATCGAGCCGCGGTTCGAGCAGCACACCGAGTTGCCGGTGGTCGGCCGTGACGGCCTGCGCGCGACGGTGCTGGTCGGCGAGTTGGAGGGCGCGCGATCGGCGGCGCAGGTGCACAGCCCGCTGCTCGGCGCCGAGCTGGCCCTCGAGGCGGGGACGTCCATCACGCTGCCGTTGCGGCCCGAGTTCGAGCATGCGCTGCTCGTGCTCGACGGCGCCATCGAGGTGGGCGGGGCACCGCAGCAGCCGGGTCCGCTCCGCTACCTGGCGCCCGGCTCCGAGCGGCTGGCGCTGCGCAGCGTGCACGGCGCGCGGGCGCTTCTCATTGGCGGCGAGCCTTTCGCCGAGGACCTGGTGATGTGGTGGAACTTCCTGGGGCGCAGCCACGCCGACATCCTCCACGCGCGGGAGGACTGGGAGCATCACCGCGAGGAGAGGTTCGGCGTGGTGGCCGGCCATGGCGGCGAGCGGATTCCGGCGCCCGAGCTGCCGAACGTCCGCCTCACCCCGCGCCGCCGCCGCTGACTCCCCCGCGCCGACGCCCCGGGGCCCGCGCCGCGGCTCGCGGGCGCGGCTCAGCGGCGGTGCAGCCCCACTTCGGTGGCCTTCACCGACAGCCACACCTCGGCGCCCTCGACCAGCCCCAGCTCGGCCACCGCGGCGGGCGTGAGGTCGGCCACGATCTCCGGGCGGCCAGCGGTCCGCACCCGGATCACCGCCTGGCCGGGCTCCAGCGCGACCACGTGGGAGCGCCACACGTTGCGGGGGCTGCCTCCGGCTGGCGGGCAGGTGTGCACGGCCACCGCCGACGGCGCGAAGACCGCCGCCGCCTGGCCGCCCGGCGCGAGCGGCTCGCGTCCCACGACGTGGCGTCCGTCGGGGGCCAGGACGCCGCCGTCCCGTGCCTCGCCGACCACGAGGTTCACCCCGGCCATGGTCGCGGTGAAGGAGTCTCGGGGCGCCGCGAGGACCTGTGCGGTGGGCCCCTCGTCGACCACCGCTCCGCCATCGAGCACGAGCACGCGGTCCGCGAGCACGATCGCGTCGAGCACGTCGTGGGTGACCAGGACCGTGGTGGTGCCGGTGCGGGCGATCTGCTCGCGCAGGAGCTGGCGCAGCTGCGGGGCGACCCCGACGTCGAGCGCCGCGAGCGGCTCGTCGAGCAGCAGCACCTGGGGCTCGGCGGCCAGGGCCCGCGCCAGGGCGACGCGCTGGCGCTGTCCGCCGGAGAGCTCGGTGGGCCGGCGCGCCGCGAGGTCGGCCAGGCCCACGGCCTCGAGCCATCCGGCGGCGTGGCGGCTCGCCTCGGCCCGGCGCATGCCGGCCGAGCGTGGGCCGAAGGCGACGTTCTCCAGGGCTGTGAGGTGCGGGAAGACGAGGCCGTCCTGGCCTAGGAGCCCCACCGCCCGCTGTTCGGGCGCCACCAGGCGCGCCCTGCCCTGCGCGGGCACGTCCGTGAGCACGCGGTCCCCCACCCGCACGAACCCCGAGCTGGGACGCAACAGGCCCGCTAGGACTGCGAGGAGGGTGGACTTGCCGGCGCCGTTGGGGCCGAGTACGGCGAGCACCTCGCCCTGCGCGGCGGAGAGGCCGAGGTCCAGCGCGAAGTCGCCGCGTCGCACCGTGAAGCGGGCCTCCAGGAAGTCGCTCATGCGCGGCCACCCGGCTTCCAGGCGCGCGCGAGCACGAGGATCACCACCGCTACCGCGACCAGGAGCAGCGACAGTGCCACCGCGGAGTCCTGCGTGACGCCCGCGCCGTTGAACGCGGTGTAGATGGCCAGCGGCATCGTGCGGGTCACCCCGGCGCTGTTGCCCGCGAACAGCGCCGTGGCGCCGAACTCCCCGAGCGCCCGCGCGAAGCACAGCACGGTGCCGCTGACGAGGCCGGGTCCCACCAGTGGCAGTGTGATGCGCCGCAGCACGATCCAGCGCCCGGCGCCGAGCGTCGCGGCGACCACCTCGTAGCGGTCGCCGGCGCTGCGCAGCGCTCCCTCGACGGCGATCACCAGGAACGGCAGCGCGACGAACGCCTGCGCGATCACCACGGCGGTGGTGGTAAAGGGGATGCGGATGCCGAACAGCAGGTCGAGCTGCTCCCCCACCAGGCCGCGCCGGCCCAGCAGGTACAGCAGCGCGATGCCGCCCACGGTGGGCGGCAGCACGAGTGGCAGCGTCACGAGCGCCCGGATCACGTCGGCGATCCGCGCGGACGTCCGCGCGAGCACGACCGCCAGCGGCACCCCCAGCACCAGGCAGAGGGCTGTCGCCGCGAGGGCGGTGCGCAGCGACAACCCCAGGGCTGACAGCGCTTCCGGCGAGGTGATGGCGGCGGGGACCCCCGGCCAGTCGGCCCGCACCAGCAGCGCCAGCACCGGCAGTGTCAGCAGACCGAGGCCAATGAGCGCGAACACGTACAGCACGCGCGGCACGCCGACAGCGACCCGCCGCGGCGCTGCGGTGGCGCGCGGAGCGGCGGCCGCGTCGACCGTGGCGCGGCGCTCCGTGAGCGTCATGCCGGGCCGAACCCGTGCTTCGCCAGGACCTGCTGGCCGGTCGGGGACAGGACGAAGTCGACGAAGGCCTGCGCGGCCGGGCTCGGTGTGGAGTCGAGCGCGCCGATCACGTAACTGTTGACCGCGGCCGAGGACTCAGCGAAGTCGACGCCGTCGACGCCGCCGTCCGCGACCTGCACGTCGGTGGCATACACGAGCCCGGCGTCAGCCTCGCCCAGCGTGACCTTCTTCAGCACGGCCGTGACGTTCTGCTCCTCACTGACCGGGGTCACGCTCACCCCGGCGGCGGTGAGCGCCTTCGCCGACGCGGCGCCGCAAGGCACCTCGGGCGCGCACAGCACGACCTGCAGGCTGATGTCGGCCAGGTCGGCGAGGGACTCGATCCCAGCGGGGTTGCCGGGCTCCACAGCGATCTGCAGCACGTTGGTGGCGAAGACGGACGGCGTGCCGCGCATGAGCCCCGCATCGACGGCCTTGGTCATGTTCGCCTGGTCGGCGGAGGCGAAGACCTCGGCCTCGGCGCCCTCGGCGAGCTGGGTGACGAGTGTGGACGATCCGTCGTAGGTGACGACTGGCGCGTCGACGTCCGGGTTCTCCGCGACGAACAACTCCACCAGCTCGTCAAAGGTCGCGGCCAGGGAGGCAGCCGCCATGATGCGCAGCTCGCCGGTGACGCTCGCCGCCTCCTGGGTGGACGCCGGGGCGGTGCTGGGCTGCACGGCGGGCTGGCCTGCGCATCCAGCCAGGGCCAGCGCCAGCGTGCCGATCACCACGACCGCGCGCCCGCGCCGCCGCCCCCCGCCTGGGAGGGATGTCATCTGGGCAGTGCCGGCCTTCGTCGTGCGCATGGCTCGGACGCTAGCAGCCGCCCTGCGCCCCAGCGCGGGACGATCAGCCCACCGGGGTCGGCGTGGGCGCCGTCGCGCGGTCTAGACCTCCACGGGCGCCCGACGCCCCGCGCCCTCCAGTGCCCGCGCGTAATGCCCGAGCACCGCCCGGCCGACGACCTCGACGTCGAACTGCTCGGCGGCGGCGGCCTGACGCTCGCTGGCCGCACGGCGGGCGGCGGGGTCGGCCAGGCGCGCGGCCAGGGCCGCAGCGAACGCGGGGGTGTCCTGCGGATCGACGAGCTGGTCGGTGAGCCCGTCCATCACCGAGCGGTACCCGGGGTTGTCCCCCGCGAGCACCACGCCGCGGCTGGCGGCGAGGGCCTCCACGACGCTGATGCCGAAGCTCTCGCCGCCCAGGCTGGGCAGCGCGACGACGTCGGCGGAGGCCAGCAGCGCCGCCTTGTCCTCCTCTGCGACGAACCCGGGGAACGTGACGACGTCGTCGAGCCCGTGCTCCTGCGCGGAGCGCATCAGGCGGTCACGCTGCGGGCCCGT
>JAEWEI010000112.1 GCA_023389545.1 Actinomycetes bacterium
CACTCACGAGAGCACAGGAGAGCCAACGCATGGCGAAGATCAAGGTTGTCGGGCCGGTCGTCGAGCTCGACGGCGACGAGATGACCCGGATCATCTGGCAGTTCATCAAGGACCGCCTGATCCACCCGTACCTCGACATCGACCTGCGGTACTACGACCTGTCGATCGAGAACCGTGACGCGACGGACGACCAGGTCACGATCGACGCCGCGCACGCCATCAAGGAGCACGGCGTCGGCGTGAAGTGCGCGACGATCACGCCTGACGAGGCGCGCGTCGAGGAGTTCGGCCTGAAGAAGATGTGGGTCTCGCCGAACGGCACGATCCGCAACATCCTGGGCGGCGTGGTGTTCCGCGAGCCGATCATCATCTCGAACATCCCGCGCCTCGTTCCGGGCTGGAACAAGCCGATCATCATCGGCCGTCACGCGTTCGGCGACCAGTACCGCGCGACGAACTTCAAGGTGCCCGGCGCTGGCACGCTGACCCTGACGTTCACGCCGGAGGACGGCTCGGAGCCGATCCACCAGCAGGTCGTGACGTACCC
Source organism: Actinomycetes bacterium (assembly GCA_023389545.1). GTDB lineage: Bacteria > Actinomycetota > Actinomycetes > Actinomycetales > Cellulomonadaceae > Cellulomonas_A. The sequence continues at coordinate 548 of JAEWEI010000112.1, forward strand.
CGAGGCCGGCGGCGTCGCGATGGGCATGTACAACTTCAACGACTCGATCCGCGACTTCGCGCGGGCGTCGTTCGCGTACGGCCTGCAGCGCGGGTACCCGGTGTACCTGTCCACCAAGAACACGATCCTCAAGGCCTACGACGGCGCGTTCAAGGACATCTTCCAGGAGGTGTTCGACTCCGAGTTCAAGGAGCAGTTCGCCGAGGCTGGGCTGACCTACGAGCACCGCCTCATCGACGACATGGTCGCGGCGGCCATGAAGTGGGAGGGCGGCTACGTCTGGGCCTGCAAGAACTACGACGGCGACGTGCAGTCGGACACCGTGGCGCAGGGCTTCGGCTCGCTGGGCCTGATGACGTCCGTGCTCATGACGCCCGACGGCCAGACGGTCGAGGCGGAGGCGGCGCACGGCACCGTGACGCGCCACTACCGCCAGCACCAGGCTGGCAAGCCCACCTCCACGAACCCGATCGCCTCGATCTTCGCCTGGACGGGCGGCCTGAAGCACCGCGGCAAGCTCGACAAGACCCCTGAGGTCACCCAGTTCGCCGAGACGCTCGAGAAGGTCGTCGTCGAGACGGTCGAGAGCGGCAAGATGACGAAGGACCTGGCCGCCCTGGTCGGGCCGGACCAGCCGTGGCTCACCACCGAGGAGTTCCTCGGCGCACTGGATGAGAACCTGGCGGCCCGGCTCGCCTGATCTCAGTCGGTGACGTGCGGCGCCCGGTCGGCCCGGAGGGGCTGCCGGGCGCCGCGCGTCTCGGCTCCCGTCGCGGGTGGCCGCCCGCGCCGCACATCTCGCACTCACCGCTCGCCGTTCGATCAAAGGAGATCAGCATGACGACCCCCGTGAACGTGACTGTGACTGGCGCCGCCGGTCAGATCGGCTACGCCCTGCTGTTCCGGATCGCGTCGGGACAGATGCTGGGCGCCAGCACCCCGGTGCGGCTGCGGCTCCTGGAGATCCCGCAGGGTGTGAAGGCGGCGGAGGGAGTGGCCCTCGAGCTCGACGACTGCGCGTTCCCGCTGCTTGCGGGGATCGACATTCATGATGACGCGAAGGCGGCCTTCGAGGGGGCCAACGTGGCGCTGCTGGTTGGCGCGCGGCCCCGCACCGCGGGCATGGAGCGCGGCGACCTGCTCGCCGCGAACGGCGGCATCTTCAAGCCGCAGGGCGAGGCGATCAACGCGGGCGCCGCGGACGACATCCGGGTGCTCGTGGTGGGCAACCCCGCGAACACGAATGCGCTGATCGCGGCGTCGCATGCGCCGGACGTGCCCACGGAGCGGTTCACCGCGATGACGCGGCTGGACCACAACCGGGCGGTGTCGCAGGTGGCGCGCAAGACGGGCGCCGCCGTCGAGGACATCGCACGCCTGACGATCTGGGGCAACCACTCGGCGACGCAGTACCCGGACCTGAGCCACGCGACGATCGGCGGGCGGCCGGCGCTGGGCGTCGTCGCCGACCAGGCGTGGGTCGAGGACGACTTCATCCCGACTGTCGCGAAGCGTGGCGCGGCGATCATCGCGGCGCGCGGCGCGTCGTCGGCCGCCTCGGCGGCGAATGCGGCGATCGACCACGTGCACTCGTGGGTGCACGGGACGCCGGAGGGCGACTGGACGTCCGCGGGGATCGTGTCGGATGGCTCGTACGGCGTCCCGGAGGGCCTGATCTCGTCCTTCCCCGTGACGTCTGATGGTGAGTCGTGGTCGATCGTGCAGGGCCTGGAGATCGACGACTTCTCGCGTGGCCGGATCGACGCGTCGGTGGCGGAGCTGGTGGACGAGCGCACGGCTGTGCAGGAGCTGGGGCTGATCTGAGCGGTGGGGAGGTGGGCATGCGCGTCGCGATCAGGGTGAAGCCGGGGGCGTCGCGCACCCGCGTCGGCGGGGTGCACGGTGACCGCCTGGTGGTGGCTGTGCAGGCCCGCGCGGTGGAGGGCGCGGCGACGGAGGCCGCCCTCGCGGCGGTCGCGGAGGTGTGCGGGGTGCGGCGTCGCGCGGTGTCGTTGGTGACGGGCGCGACGAGCCGCGACAAGGTCGTCGAGGTCGATGTGCCCGAGGCGGAGGAGCCGGCCCTGCGGGCTCGTCTGGAGGCCGTGCGGGAGGCGCGCTGAGGGGCGTGAGAAGCGACACATCGTACGGTTGCTGAAAATTACGGCAATCGGTACGTTCGGCTTCACGCATCCCTTCCGCACAGTGCTGTGCGGCGACGAAGGAGTCGGACATGGTCCGGGACGAACGCACGCGCAGGTCCGCCAGCCTCCTCGCAGTCCTCGCCGTCGCGCTGCTGGGGGTCGTGCCCGCATCCACGGGAAGCGCCGCAGAATCGCGCGCCTTCACACTGGTCGGCAGCTTCCAAGACGAGCTCGGATGCGCTGCCGACTGGCAGCCCGACTGCGGGGCCACCCTGCTGTCGCCCACGGGCGTGGCGGGAGTGCACAGCGCAGAGTTTGACGTCCCGGCGGGCAGACACGAGTACAAGGTCGCCGTCAACGGCTCTTGGGACGAGGCATACGGGCGTGACGGCGGCGCCGAGAACATCCCGCTCGAGCTCGCCGGGCCCGCGACGCTGCGGTTCGCCTTCGACGACGCGACGCACCGCATCACGCTCGAGCCGATCGGGCTGGGCGGCCCCGGCCCCGGCCCGGGCGACGACGCGATCGTCGCGGAGCCCGCCCGGGACACCGGCGCCGGCGAGACGTTCTACTTCGTGATGACCGACAGGTTCGCCAACGGCGACCCGTCCAACGACACCGGCGGGATCACTGGGGACCGGCTCGCCCACGGCCTGGACCCGACGGACAAGAGCTTCTATCACGGGGGCGACCTCGCGGGCCTGCGCGGCCAGCTCGACTACATCGAGGGGCTTGGGACCACGGCGATCTGGCTCACGCCGTCCTTCCTCAACCGTCCGGTGCAGGGCACGGGCGCCAGTGTCTCCGCGGGATACCACGGGTACTGGATCACGGACTTCACCCAGATCGACCCGCACCTCGGCACGAACGCCGAGCTCGAGGCGCTCATCGCCGACGCGCACTCGCGCGACATCAAGGTCTACTTCGACATCATCACCAACCACACGGCCGACGTCATCGACTACGCCGAGAAGGCCTACACCTACATCGACCAGGCCACGCGGCCCTACACCGACGCGTCCGGCGTCCCGTTCGACCCCGCCGACCACGCCGACGGCGGGCCGTTCCCGGCGCTCGACCCGCAGACGTCGTTCGCGTACACCCCGGTGATCGCCCCCGAGGACGCCGACCTCAAGGTCCCCGCCTGGCTCAACGACCCCACGCTGTACCACAACCGCGGCGACTCGACGTGGACGGGGGAGTCCGTGACCCACGGCGACTTCTCCGGCCTCGACGACCTCATGACCGAGCACCCGACTGTCGTCGACGGCTTCGTGGAGGTCTACGACGACTGGATCGACCTGGGCATCGACGGCTTCCGCATCGACACGGCCAAGCACGTCAACCGCGAGTTCTGGGAGCAGTGGACCACCCGCGTCCTGGACTACGCGCACGCCCACGGCAAGCCGGACTTCTTCATGTTCGGCGAGGTGTACGACGCGGACGCGGCGCTGCTGTCGCCGTACGTGCGCGAGACCGACATGAACGCGGTGCTCGACTTCGCCTTCCAGGCGGGCGCGTCGAGCTATGCGCGCGGCTTCTCGGCGACAGGGCTGCGGGCGCTTTTCGCCAGCGACGACAGGTACACCACCGCGGACACCAGCGCGGCGGCGCTGCCCACGTTCCTGGGCAACCACGACATGGGCCGGATCGGGCACATGGTCAAGGACTCCGGGGACGCGCTGCGCCGCTCCGAGCTGGCCCATTCGCTCATGTACCTGACGCGCGGGCAGCCGGTCGTGTACTACGGCGACGAGCAGGGATTCGTCGGCGACGGCGATCTGGGCGGCACGGACAAGGACGCGCGGCAGTCGATGTTCGCGAGCCAGGTGCCGGAGTTCACCGAGCAGCGCCTGCTCACGGGCGAGGTCGCGGGCTCGGTGGACCGGTTCGACGCCGACGCGCCGCTGTACACGCACATCGCCGAGCTCGCGGGGCTCCGCTCGGGCTCCGACGCGTTGACGGACGGCGCGCAGGTGGAGCGGCTGGTGGGCGGCGCGGACGGCTCGGTGTACGCGTTCTCTCGGGTGGACCGGACGGAGAAGGTCGAGCACCTGGTCGCCCTCAACAACTCCGCCGCCGAGCAGACCGTCACCCTCACCACGCTCACGCCGGGCGCGGTGTACCAGACGCTGTTCGGGGTCGACGACGGCGCAGCGCCCACCGCCACGGCGGACGACGCGGGCGCGCTGACGCTGGCCGTCCCGCCGCTGGCGGCCGTGCTGCTACGGGCCGATCGCACGGTGGGCGTCCTCGACGAGGACGCCGGGCTGAGCCTCACAGCGCCGACGGCCGGGGCCGCGCTGCGCGGGCTCGTCCCCGTCGCCGCCGACGTGGACGACGACACCTGGGCCGAGACCTCCTTCGCCTACCGGGTGGTTGGCGACACCACGTGGACGCCGCTGGGCACCGCCGAGACGACGCAGCCGCGCGTGTTCCACGACACGTCGGCGCTCCCCGAGGGCACGCTGATCGAGTACCGCGCCGTCTCCGTGGACGCCGCAGGGCATCGGGTCGCCGCGTCCACGTACGCGAGCGCGGGCGTCGCGGTCGACGGCGGCGCGGGCCCCGGGCCCGACCCGGAGGACCAGCTCGTCACCGTGCCCGGCAGCCACAACGCGGCGATGGGCTGCGCGGGCGACTGGCAGCCCGCCTGCGAGCAGGCGCAGCTGGTGAAGCGGGCGGATGGCGTCTACGCGGGAACGTTCACGCTGGCGCCGGGCTCCTACGAGTACAAGGTGGCCGTCGGCGGGTCGTGGGACGTCAACTACGGGGCCGGTGGCACGCCGGGCGGCGCCAACGTCGCCTACTCCGTGACGGGCAGCGCACCGCAGCAGGTCACGTTCGTGTACGACCCGGTGACCCACTGGTTCACCTCCACAGCGCAGGGCCCGCTGCTGACCGTCCCGGGCAGCCACCAGAGCGAGGCGGGCTGCGCGGCGGACTGGTCGCCGGACTGCCTGGCCACATGGCTGCAGGACCCGGACGGCGACGGGACGTACACGTTCACCACCTCGGCCCTGCCGGCCGGGGTCTACGAGGCCAAGGTCGCCCACAACCTCTCCTGGGCAGAGAATTACGGTGCGGGCGGTGCGCGCGACGGCGCGAACATCCCGTTCGCCGCTCCGGGAGGCAAGCCCGTGACCTTCACCTACGTCCTCGCCACGCACCTGCTGACCATCGACGTCACCGACCCGCCGGCCCCCGGCCTCGGGGAGGCCCACGGGCACTGGATCGACGAGGGCGTCCTCGCCTGGCCGGCGTCCTGGACTCCCGCGGGGGTGGCGCCCGAGTCCGTGGAGTTCCGCCTGCACGCGTCGCCCGATGGCGGGCTCGCCGTCGCGGACGGGGTGGTCACCGGTGGCGACGAGCACGCGCTGACGCTCGACCCGGCGGGCCTCTCCGCGGCGCAGGCCGCCAGGTTCCCGGCGCTCGCGGGCCATCTGGCGCTGCGTCTTCCGGACGGCCTGACACGGTCCGATGTCGAGCGGCTGGCCGGCGGCGAGCTGCTCGTCACCCAGCGCGGCGAGGACGGCGCGCTGCACGCCGTGTCCGGGGTGCAGATCGCGGGGGTGCTCGACGACCTCTACGCGCCGGCCGCCGCCAAGCGGGACCTCGGCGTCACCTGGGAGAAGGGCCGCCCGTCGATGGCGCTGTGGGCGCCCACCGCCCGCAAGGTCGACCTGCTGCTCTGGCCCGGGACCGACGTCAGCGGGGACCCGGTGCGGGTGCCGACGCGGCGCCAGGCGGACGGCTCCTGGACAGTGCGGGGCGAGCGGTCCTGGGCCGGCTCGGCCTACCGCTACGAGGTCACGGTGTACGTCCCGGCCACCGACGCCGTCGAGGTGAACGCCGTCACCGACCCGTACTCCGTGGCGCTGACCACCAACTCGACGCACTCGGTGCTGGTGGACCTCGACGACCCCGAGTTCCAGCCGCGGCAGTGGGCGAAGGCGAGGCAGCCGGTGGTGCGGCCCGTCGACCAGACGATCTACGAGCTGCACGTGCGCGACTTCTCCGCGTCCGACACCACCGTGCCCGAGCGGCTGCGCGGCACGTACGGCGCGTTCGCGGCGAACAGCGCGGGCCGCGCCCAGCTCCGCCAGCTGCAACGGGCGGGCCTGACGACTGTGCACCTGCTGCCCACGTTCGACATCGCCACCATCGAGGAGGACCGCGACGCGCAGCAGGCGCCGGACGGGGACCTCGCGTCGTTCGCCCCGGACTCGACAGAGCAGCAGTCACGCGTGACCGCGGTCGCGGCCGACGACGCGTTCAACTGGGGGTACGACCCGTTCCACTGGTCCACCCCTGAGGGCTCCTACGCGCGCGACGCCCACGGCGGCGCGAGGATCGCGGAGTTCCGCACGATGGTGGGCGCGCTGCACTCCGACGGGCTGCAGGTGGTGCTCGACCAGGTCTTCAACCACACGGCCGCCAGCGGCCAGGCGGCCACCTCGGTGCTCGACCGGGTGGTGCCCGGCTACTACCACCGGCTGAGCCTGGCGGGCGCTGTGGAGACGTCCACCTGCTGCCAGAACGTGGCCACCGAGCATGCGATGGCCCAGAAGATGATGGTCGACTCCGTGGTGACGTGGGCCCGCGACTACAAGGTCGACGGCTTCCGCTTCGACCTCATGGGCCACCACTCGGTGGAGACGATGGCCGCTGTGCGCGCCGCCCTCGACAAGCTCACGCCGCGCCGCGACGGCGTGGACGGCTCGGCCGTCTACCTGTACGGCGAAGGCTGGAACTTCGGCGAGGTGGCCGACAACCGGCTGTTCACCCAGGCCACGCAGGGCCAGCTCGGCGGCACCGGCATCGGCACGTTCAGCGACCGGTTGCGCGACGCGGTGCGCGGCGGCGGCCCCTTCGACGAGGACCCCCGCGTGCAGGGCTTCGGCTCCGGCTCGGCGACGGACCCCAACGGCGCCTCCGTCAACGGCACCGCCGAGCAGCAGCTCGCGCGAGTGCGGCACCAGGCCGACCTGGTCCGCCTCGGCCTCGCCGGCAACCTGCGCGACTTCGCCTTCCGCACCAGCGACGGCGAGGTGCGCACCGGCGCCGAGATCGACTACAACGGCCAGCCCGCCGGCTACGCGGACTCGCCGGAGGAGGTCGTCACCTACGTCGACGCCCACGACAACGAGACGCTGTTCGACTCGCTCACCCACAAGCTCCCGCGCGACACCGAGATGTCCGACCGGGTGCGGATGAACACGTTGTCGCTGGCCACCACGGCCCTCGCGCAGACGCCCTCGTTCTGGCACGCGGGCGCGGAGCTGCTGCGCAGCAAGTCGCTGGACCGCAACTCCTATGACTCGGGCGACTGGTTCAACCACCTGGACCTCACGGGCCAGGACAACGGGTTCGGCCGCGGGCTGCCGCCCGAGCAGGAGAACGCGGAGCTGTGGCCGTTCCAGAAGGCGCTGCTGGGCGATCCGGCCCTCAAGCCGACGCCGCAGGACATCGCCGCCGCGGAGGCGGCCGCACTCGACCTGCTCCGGCTGCGGTTCTCGACGCCGCTGTTCCGGCTCGGCGACGCGCAGCTCATCGAGCAGAAGGTGTCGTTCCCGGGCAGCGGCCCCGAGGCGGCGCCCGGCGTGGTCGTGATGCACGTCGACGACAGGCGCAAGGGGAGCGGGGCGGACGTGGACAAGAGCCTCGACGGGCTGCTGGTCGTCTTCAACGCCTCCGACGAGGCCGTCACCCAGACGCTGCCCGAGCTCGCGGGACGGCGACACGCGCTCTCCCCGGTGCAGGCGAAGGGCGCCGACCCGGTGGTGCGGCAGACGACGTGGGAGGCCTCGACCGGGTCGGTCACTGTGCCCGCGCGCACTGTCGCGGTGCTCGTGGAGAAGCGCTCCCCGGGCCGCCACTGAGCCGCTGGGCAGAGCGCCGCTGGCCGCTCGCGCTGTCCGATCGGGGCGTGCGACGTAGTCTGAGGTCGACAGGCCGGCCCGGCGCGGGTCCGACGAGAGTCGGCAGCCCCCGCGGGATCGGCAGACGTGACGCCCACCCTCAGGGTGCCCCCCTGGCGTCCTCCGCGCCCCGGCGCCACCGTGCACGGCCGCACCTCAGTGCCGCTTGCACCGGATTCCGTCACGTCCCGAGCAGCACCACCAGCACCTCTCCTGAGCTCCGTCCCCGGAGCGAACCGTGAGGAGTTCCCATGACGGCGCAACAAGCGGCCCCGGCCAAGAAGAGCGTGCCCCAGAAGGCCACGATCTCCATCTTCGCGCTCGCGATGCTGAACATCGTGGCGGTGGTGAGCCTGCGCGGGCTCCCGGCAGAGGCCGAATACGGACTGGGCTCGATCTTCTACTACCTCTTCGCGGCGGTGTTCTTCCTCGTGCCGGTCTCGTTGGTGGCGGCTGAGCTCGCCACCGGCTGGCCAGAGCGCGGCGGCGTGTTCCGGTGGGTGGGGGAGGCGTTCGGCGGGCGCTGGGCGTTCGTCGCCATGTTCGTGCTGTTCATCGAGGTGAGCGTCTGGTTCCCGACGGTGCTGACCTTCGGCGCCACGGCGTTGGCGTACACCGACGACAACCTCTCCTTCGCCGAGCGGTTGTCCTCCGACAAGGCGTACATCTTGCTGGTGGTCCTCGCCGTGTACTGGCTGGCCACGCTCATCGCGATGCGCGGCGCCTCGGCGTTCTCCGGGGTGGCCAAATGGGGCGGGATGATCGGCACGATCATTCCCGCGGCGCTGCTCATCGTGCTGGGCTTCAGCTACCTCATCGCCGGCAACCCCTCGCAGATCAAGCTCGGCTGGGGCGAGCTGATCCCCGACTTCGGGAACTTCTCCAACGTGGTGCTCGCGGCGAGCATCTTCCTCTTCTATGCCGGCATGGAGATGAACGCGATCCATGTGAAAGAGGTCAAGAACGCCTCCCGGAACTATCCGATCGCGATCGGCATCGCGGCGCTGGGCACCGTGATCATCTTCGTGCTGGGCACCCTCGCGATCGCGTTCGTGGTGCCGCAGTCCGAGATCAACCTGACCCAGAGCCTGCTGACGACGTTCAACGACGTGTTCCGCTGGGCGGGCGTCGAGTGGGCGGCGCCGATCATGGCGGTGGCACTCGCGATCGGCGTGTTCGCGGGCGTGGTGACGTGGGTGTCCGGCCCGTCGAGCGGTCTGTTGAGCGTGGCGAAGGCTGGCTACATGCCACGGTTCTGGCAGGTCACCAACAAGCACGGGATGGCCACGCACATCCTCATCGCCCAGGCGGGGATCGTGACGATCCTGTCGGCGGCGTTCGTGCTGCTGCCCTCGGTGCAGTCCGCGTACCAGATCCTCAGCCAGCTCGCGTCGATCCTGTACCTGGTGATGTACCTGCTGATGTTCGGGGCGGCGCTGTACCTCAGGTACAGCCAGCCGAACCGGCCCCGGCCCTACAAGATCCCCGGCGGCGCCGCGGGCATGTGGGTGATCGGCGGCGCCGGGTTCGTCGCATCGGCCCTGGCCTTCTTCTTCAGCTTCTTCCCGCCCAGCCAGGTGCCTACCGGCTCGCCCACCACGTACGTCGGCTTCCTGCTCGGGCTGGCTGTCGTGTTCGTCGCCATCCCCCTCGTCATCTACGCGGTGCGCAAGCCGCACTGGCGGCAGCAGGACGACGACTTCGCGCCGTTCACCTGGCAGATCGAGGGCGGCCACCCGGGCGTGGTGTCGGAGTCCTCGGTGCCGACGCCCGAGCTGCTGCGAAGCGCGCAGGCGGGCACCACAGGCGCATCGGCCGGAGACGCCCAGACGAGGGATGCCCAGCGAGGCGCCACACCGCCACGCCACCGCGACCAGGGCGCTCCGCCCAGTCCAGGCGAGCAGCACTGACGGCCCGCCCCCTCGCCGACCACTGGCAGCACGACGAAAGGACGCGACCATGGCTCTCGACGCGCAGAGCATCCAGGCGGCTGTCGACACCGCGCATCGGGACAACGTCGGCCTGCAGGGAGGGGCGAACGCCAGCTACATCCCGTACCTGGCGTCGGTGGACTCCTCGCTGTTCGGGGTCGCCGTCGTCACAGCCGAGGGCGAGGTGTACTCGGCGGGTGACGCTGACTTCGAGTTCGCCCTCGAGTCCATCTCCAAGGTGTTCACGATGGCGCGCGCGATGGCCGACGTGGGGCCGGTCGAGTTCCACCAGAAGATCGGGGCCGATCCCACGGGCCTGCCGTTCAACTCGGTGATGGCCCTCGAGTTGCACAACGACAAGCCGCTGAGCCCACTGGTGAACGCCGGGGCGATGTCCTCGGCGAGCCTGGTGAAGGCGGCGGACACGGAGCAGCGCTGGCAGCGCATCCTCGAGACGCAGCGCGCCTTCGCGGGCCGGGAGATCCAGCTCAGCCCCGAGGTGAACACGTCCGAGCAGACGACGAACTTCCACAACCGGGCCATCGCGTGGCTGCTGTACAGCGGCGGCGCGATGTACTCGGATCCCATGGAGGCGTGCGACGTCTACACCCGGCAGTGCTCCACCCTCATCTCCACCAAGGACCTGGCCACGATGGGCGCCACCATCGCCGCGGGCGGGGTGAACCCGGTGACAAAGGAACGGGTGGTGGAGCCCGAGCTGGTGCCGCACATGCTGGCCGAGATGACGATGGAGGGTCTGTACACGGCGTCGGGCGACTGGGCGTACACGGTGGGCCTGCCGGGCAAGAGCGGCGTCGGCGGGGGAGTGCTGTCGGTGGCCCCGGGCAAGCTCGCCATCGCGGCGTTCTCACCCCCGCTCGACCCGGTCGGCAACAGCGTGCGGGGCATGGCGGCCGTGGGCCAGGTGGCGCAGCGCCTGGACCTGAGCTTGTACAAGGTGCCGGGCGCCGGCGATCCGCCGTTGTCGGCCCTGGGCAAGGGATAGGCCGAACACCCTCAATCCGCAGATCGGCGGCTGTGTACAGTTCGCTTCTGTGGGCACAGACCGGGTGACGCCGGGCTCCCAGACTTCACTGCGTGAAGCGAACCGAGCCCGGATCGTGAATGCGGTCCAGCAGCGTGGCTCTCTCACGCAGGTCGAGCTGGCCGGGGTGACAGGCCTGTCCCCGGCGACCGTGTCGAACATCGTCAAGGAGCTCACCGGCGCCGGCGTGCTGCACACGGCGCCCACGTCGCGCAGCGGCCGACGCGCCCAGCAGGTCACCCTCGCGCGCAACCTCGGGCTCGTCGCCGGCGTGCACTTCGGCACCCGGTCGTTGCGGGTCGCGCTCGCGGACGTCGCCCACCGCATCGTCGCCGAGCAGCGGATGCCGCTGCCGCCGGACCACCGCGCCGACGCGGGGCTCGACCGCGCCGCGCTGCTGCTCACTGAGATGGTCGAGTCGCTCGAGGCGAGCATGAGCGAGGTGCTGGCCGTGGGCGTGGGCGTGCCCGCGCCTGTGGACGTGCGCACCGGCCAGGTCTCCACGCTCGGCATGCTGCGCGGCTGGGACGGCGTGGCAGTGCCCGAGGTCCTCCAGCACCGCATCGGGGTGCCCGTCCACGTGGACAACGACGCCAACCTGGGCGCGCTCGCCGAGGTGCGGCTCGGGGCCGCGCGCGGCCGCGAGAACGTGCTCTACCTGCGGGTCTCCCACGGCGTCGGCGGCGGGATGGTGCTCGGCGGGCGCCTCTACCACGGCCGGTCCGGCACCGCCGGGGAGATCGGCCACGTGACGATCGACGAGAACGGCCCGATCTGCCGCTGCGGCAACCGCGGCTGCCTCGAGACGTTCGTCGGGGCGCCCGTGCTGCTGGGCATGCTGCAGGCCAGCCACGGCACGCTGACCCTGCCGGACGTGATCGCGCGCGCGCATGACGGCGATCCCGGCTGCCGACGCGTCATCTCCGACGCCGGCCGCCACCTCGGATTCGCCGCCGCCAACGTGTGCAACCTGTTCGACCCCGATCTCGTGGTGGTCGGCGGTCGGCTCGCCCAGGCCGGGGCCCTGCTGCTCGAGCCGCTGCGCACCATGCTCGAGCAGCGCACCGTGCCCAGCACCGCCGGCCCGGTGGAGGTCGTGGCCTCCGAACTCGGGGCCGCGGCCGAGGTGCGCGGCGCGCTGGCCGTCGCGCTGGACCGGGTGGGCATCGCCGCCTCGATGGTGGCGACCGGATGACCCCGCCCCAGATGTCCCGCCGCCCCGGCGTCACCGCGCTGCTCGCCGCGGCGCTGCTGGCAGCCTCGATGGCGACGGCCGGCTGCGCCTCCGCGACCGCGCAGGACGTGCCCACCATCGCCTTCCTGCTGCCCGAGTCGAAGGCCGCCCGCTACGAGAACGTGGACCGCCCCGTCTTCGAGGCGGCGGTCGC
>JAEWEI010000195.1 GCA_023389545.1 Actinomycetes bacterium
CCGGTGGCGCGGGGTTCTGTCATGCCGAGCGGCGGCTCAGGCGGGGACGCCTGAGCCCGCGGGCAGCGGGCACACCCACTGCGCGTCCGACCACGACCAGCGCGCGGTGACCTGCTGGCCGTCGACGTCGGCGCAGGCCGGGCGCCGGAGCCCGGCGGTGGCGTACCCGACCGCCAGGGACGCGCTGAGCAGCACCACCAGCACGGTCATCGTGACGCGCAGCCAGCGCGGCTGCGGCACGTCGCCCTCGAGCGGGATCACAGCGCGTCCGGCGCGGCCACGGCGCGCACGAGCATCGCCACGCGCACGGCGCCGCCGTTGGTGGCCTGCTCGCCGATCTGCTCGAACCCGAGCCGGCGGTGGAACGCGAGCGACTGCGGGTTCGGGGGGTCGAGGTTGACCTCGCAGGTCACCTCGTCGAGCCCGAGGACCCGGGCGCGCTGGGCCACGGCGTCGTGCAGCGATCGGCCGATGCCGCGGCCATGCGCCGCGGGCGCCACCACGATCCGGTCGACGTACGGCGTGCCTGGCCGGTGCTCGGAGAACCAGCGGTAGTTCTCGCTGCCGTAGTCGGCGCCGGGGGTGAGCGCGAGGACGAGGCCTTGCGGCGCCCCGGAGCCGTCGTCGGCCACGAGGGCGAGGTCGCACCGGGGCAGGAGCGCTGCCAGGCCGTCGACGCCGAGGGCGTTCACAGCGGGCGCGGCGGCGTCGTTGAGCGCCGCGAGCGCCGGGATGTCGCGAGGGAGGACGGGCCGCAGGGTGGGGGCGGCGGACGCCGGGAGCCCGGGCTGCGGGGCGGGCGAGACGGTCATGGCAGCAGGAGGACCTTTCCGGTGGTGGCGCGGCCCTCGAGCGCGCGATGCGCGTCGGCGGCCTCCGCCAGAGGGTAGGCAGCGCCGACGCGCACGTCGAGCCCGCCTGCCGCGACGGCGGAGAACAGCTCGCCCGCCCGCCACAGGAGCTCCTCGCGGGTGGCGGTGTAGTGCGCGAGCGTCGGGCGGGTCAGGTAGAGGGAGCCGCCGGAGTTGAGCCGTTGCGGGTCGACGGGCGGCACCGGGCCGGAGGCGCCGCCGAAGAGCGCGAGGCCGCCACGGGGCCGCAGCGAGGCGAGCGAGGCCTCGAAGGTGCTGCGCCCGACGCCGTCGAAGACTGTGTGCACCCCGGCGCCGCCGGTGAGCTCGCGCGCTCGGGCGGGAAGGTCGGCGGTGAGGTCGGCCAGCTCGGTGTAGCGGATGACGTCGCTGGCGCCTGCCGCGCGGGAGAGCTCCTCCTTCTCGGGCGTGCCGACGGTGGTGAGGACGCGGGCGCCGCGGGCGACGGCGAGCTGGGTGAGCAACAGCCCGACGCCGCCGGCTCCGGCGTGCACGAGCACGTCCTGGCCCGGGGTGACGGGGAACGTCGAGGCCACGAGGTAGTGGGCGGTCATCCCCTGCAGCGGGAGGGCGGCGGCGGTCGCGTCGTCGACGTCGTCCGGGACGGGCAGGGTGTCCCGGGCGGCGACCACGACGAGCTCGGCGTAGGAGCCGGGCGCCGACGACCACGCCACGCGGTCGCCCACTGCCACGTCGGCGACGTCGGCGCCGACGTCGACCACGACCCCGGACCCCTCCGATCCGACGACGTGGGGGAAGGGCACGGTGTAGAGCCCGGACCGCCGGTAGGTGTCGATGAAGTTGACGCCGGCGGCGGACACGCGGACCAGCACGTCGCCCGGGCCGGGCTCCGGGTCCGGGACCTCGACCAGGCGGAGCACGTCGGGGCCTCCGGGGGCGAGTGCTTCGATGGCGCGCATGCACTCGGCAACGCGCTCCACCACGGGATCCTTCCGGCGGGGGACACGGGTCGTTGGGCGCATGCCCTGGTCAGGGCGCGGTGCGATAGTGGCCTAGGGCGACACAGCGACGCTCCAGATGGCGGAATGGTCGACGCATCAAACTGCACTCGGGTGTATGTTCATGCACATGACTTTCACGGTTGCCGTCGCGGGCGCCAGCGGCTACGCCGGTGGCGAGATCCTGCGCGTGCTGCTCGGCCACCCCGACGCGAAGATCGGCGCGCTCACCGCCCACAGCAACGCGGGCACACCGCTGGGCGCGCACCAGCCGCACCTGCGCAGCCTCGCCGACCGCGTGCTGGCGCCCACCGCCGTGGACGAGCTCACCGGCCACGACGTCGTCGTCCTCGCGCTGCCGCATGGCGCCAGCGGCGAGGTCGCGGCCGCGCTCGCGGAGCGCGGCGACGAGGCGATCGTGCTCGACCTCGGCGCCGACCACCGGCTGACGGACGCGACCGCGTGGCAGGACTACTACGGCAGCGCGCACGCCGGCACCTGGCCCTATGGCCTGCCCGAGCTGCTGCACGCGGGGGAGCGGACCGCCGCCCAGCAGCGCGCCGAGCTGGCCTCCGCGCGTCGCATCGCCGTGCCCGGCTGCAACGTCACGGCCGTGACCCTGGGCCTGCAGCCTGGCGTCGCCGCGGGACTCATCGAGCCCACCGACCTGGTGGCCGTGCTCGCCAACGGGTACTCCGGCGCCGGCAAGAGCCTCAAGACGCACCTGCTCGCCAGCGAGGCCCTCGGCAGCGCGCAGCCGTACGCCGTGGGCGGCAGCCACCGGCACATCCCCGAGATCCGGCAGAACCTCACCGTCGCGGGCGCCCCCGACGTGACGATCTCCTTCACGCCGACCCTCGTGCCGATGTCGCGTGGCATCCTCGCGACCGCCACAGCACGCCTCGTGCCGGGGACCGACCCGGCCTCCGTGCGCCAGGCATGGGAGGCCGCCTACGCCGGCGAGCCCTTCGTGCATCTGCTGCCCGAGGGCGAGTGGCCCAGCACGGCGGCCACCCTGGGCGCCAACACGGCGCTGGTCCAGGTCGCCGTCGACGAGCGGGCCGGCCGCGTCGTCACCGTCACGGCCATCGACAACCTCGTCAAGGGGACCGCCGGCGGCGCCGTGCAGTCCCTCAACATCGCGCTCGGGCTGCCTGAGACCACAGGCCTCGCGCTGAACGGAGTCGCACCGTGACCGTCACCTCCCCCCGGGGCTTCCGGGCCGCCGGCGTCACCGCGGGGCTGAAGGCCTCCGGGCGCCCCGACCTCGCGCTCGTCGTCAACGATGGCCCACTGCACGTCGCCGCGGGCGTCTTCACCACGAACCGCGTGGTGGCCGCGCCGGTCGTGTGGTCGCGGCAGGCCATCGCCGACGGTGTCGCCCACGCCGTCGTGCTGAACTCCGGCGGCGCCAACGCCTGCACCGGCCCCGAGGGCTTCGCCGACACGCACCGCACCGCCGAGCACGTCGCGCAGGCCCTGGACACCTCGCCCGGCGACGTCCTGGTGTGCTCAACCGGGCTCATCGGGGAGCGGCTGCCGATGGGCGTGCTGCTGCCTGGCGTCGACGCGGCCGTCGAGGCGCTCAGCGCGGACGGCGGCGGCGACGCGGCCACAGCGATCATGACCACCGACACCGTCGCCAAGACGGTGGCAGTCGCGGGCGACGGCTGGTCCGTGGGCGGCATCGCCAAGGGCGCGGGCATGCTGGCCCCAGGCCTGGCGACGATGCTCGTCGTGCTCACCACCGACGCCGTGCTCACCGCCCCCGAGGCGGACGCCGCGCTGAGAGCTGCCACCCGGACCACCTTCGACCGCGTCGACTCCGACGGCTGCATGTCCACCAACGACACGGTGCTGCTGCTCGCCTCAGGAGCCTCGGGCGTGGCGCCTGAGCCCGCTGTGTTCCTCGACGCGCTCACCCAGGCGTGCGCCGAGCTGGCCCGCGCGCTGGTCGCCGACGCCGAGGGCGCCAGCCACGACATCGCCGTGACAGTCGTCAACGCGAGCACCGAGGACGCCGCCGTGGCGGTGGCCCGTGCGGTCACCCGGTCCAACCTGTTCAAGGCGGCCGTCTTCGGCAACGACCCCAACTGGGGGCGGGTGCTCGCCGCCGCCGGCACCGTGCCCGTCGACGTCGCGCCGTTCGACGCCGAGCAGCTGGACGTCAGCATCAACGGCGTCCAGGTGTGCCGAGCCGGCGGCGTGGGGGAGGACCGCAGCCTCGTCGACCTGGCGTCGGCCCGTGAGGTGCAGGTGCTGGTCGACCTGCACGCCGGGGACGCCAGCGCCACGGTGTGGACCAACGACCTGACCCACGACTACGTGCACGAGAACAGCGCGTACTCGACGTGAGCGACCACGGCATGAGCGAACAGAGTGACGAGGACTTCGTGTTCAACACCCGCACCGACCTGCGCGCCGACCAGAAGGCGGAGGTCCTGATCGAGGCGCTGCCGTGGCTGCAGCGCTTCAACGGCGCGCTCGTGGTCGTCAAGTACGGCGGGAACGCCATGATCGACGAGAAGCTCAAGCGCGCGTTCGCCGAGGACATGGTCTTCCTGCACCAGGTGGGCCTGCGCCCCGTGGTGGTGCACGGCGGCGGCCCGCAGATCAACACGATGCTCGACCGGCTCGGCATCGAGAGCGAGTTCCGCGGGGGCCTGCGGGTCACCACCCCCGAGGCGATGGACGTCGTGCGCATGGTGCTCACCGGGCAGGTGTCGCGTGAGCTCGTGGGCCTGCTCAACGCGCACGGCCCGCACGCCGTCGGCCTCTCCGGGGAGGACGGCGGCCTGCTCCAGGCCCGCCGCCGACACGCCGTGGTGGACGGGCAGCTCGTGGACGTGGGCCTGGTCGGCGATGTCGTCCAGGTCAACCCGTCGGCCGTGCTGGACCTGCTCGACGCCGGGCGGATCCCCGTGGTCTCCACAGTCGCGCCCGACATCGACGACCCCACGCACGTGCTCAACGTGAACGCCGACACGGCTGCCGCGGCGCTCGCGGTCGCCCTCGGCGCGCGCAAGCTCATCGTGCTCACCGACGTCGAGGGCCTGTACACGAGCTGGCCGGACCGCACATCACTGGTGCGCCGCATCCGGGCCAGTGAGCTCGCCGACCTGCTGCCCAGCCTCGACGCGGGCATGCGCCCCAAGATGGAGGCCTGTTGGCGCGCTGTCGAGGGCGGGGTCGGCCGGGCGCACGTGATCGACGGCCGTGAGCCGCACTCCATCCTCGTCGAGGTCTTCACGACCGAGGGCGTCGGCACGATGGTGCTGCCCGACGACGAGCCGGTCCCGTCGCCTTTCACCGGCCAGCTGCCGGTGGTGGGCGTGGACGTGTCGAACATCGGAGGAACCCCGTGAGCGCCGAGCTCCACCCGCAGGACGCTGACGCCGCGGCCCTGGTGTCGCCCGACTCCGGCGCGCACTGGGCGCAGCGCTACTCGGCCGCGCTGATGGACACCTTCGGCGCCCCGCAGCGGGTGCTCGTGCGCGGCGAGGGTGCCTACGTCTGGGACGCCGACGGCCACCGGTACCTCGACCTGCTCGCGGGCATTGCCGTCAACGCCCTCGGCCACGCCCACCCGACGCTCACCGCGGCGATCTCGGCACAGCTCGGGACGCTCGGCCACGTGTCGAACTTCTTCGCGACGCCCACCCAGGTGGCGCTCGCCGAGCGGCTGCTCGCCCTCGCCGAGGCGCCCGAGGGGTCGCGGGTGTTCTTCGCGAACTCCGGAACGGAGGCGAACGAGGCGCTGATGAAGATGGCGCGCCGCACGGGCCGCCCGCGCGTGCTCGCCCTCGAGGGCGCGTTCCACGGGCGGACCATGGGCGCCCTCGCGCTGACCCACAAGCCCGCCTACCGCGAGCCCTTCGAGCCGCTGCCGTCCGGTGTGGAGTTCCTTCCGTTCGGCGACACCGACGCGTTGGAGGCGGCCTTCGCCGACGGCGGCGCGGACATCGCGGCGCTGGTGCTCGAGCCGATCCAGGGGGAGGCGGGCGTGCGCCCGTTGCCGCCCGGCTACCTGGCGCTGGCCCGCAAGCTCACCGCCGAGGCCGGCGCGCTGCTGGCCCTCGACGAGGTGCAGACGGGCATGGGCCGCACCGGGGCGTGGCTGGCGCACCAGCACCCGCACCTGGGCGGCGGGATCCGGCCCGATGTCGTGACCCTCGCGAAGGGGCTCGGCGGCGGGTTCCCGATGGGCGCGATCGTCGCGTACGGCGAGCACGCCGCGACGCTGCTCGGCCGCGGCCAGCACGGCACCACGTTCGGCGGCAACCCCGTTGCCGCCGCTGCCGGGCTCACCACGATCGGCGTGATCGAACGTGACGGGCTGCTCGCGCACGCCCGCGAGCTGGGCGCGCAGTGGACCGCGGACATCTCCGCGCTCGGCCACCCGCTGATCGCCGGCGTGCGTGGCGAGGGCCTGCTCATCGCGATCGAGCTGACCGCCCCGGTCGCCGCGCAGGTCGCCGCCCGGGCGCTCGAGGCCGGCTTCATCGTCAATCCCTGCACGCCCACGACGCTGCGCCTCGCGCCGCCGTTGATCCTCACAGCCGAGCAGGCGGGCCAGTTCACTGCCTTCCTCGCCGGGCTGCCCCACGACCTCGCCCCGGAGGCCTGACATGGCGCGCCACTTCCTGCGCGACGACGACCTGGACCCGCGCGAGCAGCACGAGGTGATCGAGCTCGGGCTCGCGTTCCGCGACGACCGGTTCTTCCGCACCCCGCTGACCGGCCCGCGCGCCGTCGCCCTGCTCTTCGACAAGCCGTCCACCCGCACCCGGGTGTCGTTCGCGGTGGGTGTCGCCGAGCTCGGCGGCTACCCGATGGTCATCGACGGCGCCAGCTCCCAGCTCGGTCGCGGCGAGCCGGTGCAGGACACCGCCCGTGTGCTGGACCGGCAGTGCGCCGCGATCGTGTGGCGCACGTTCGCCCAGGAGCGCCTCGAGCAGATGGCGTCGGCATCGGCAGTCCCCGTGGTCAACGCCCTGACGGACGAGTTCCACCCGTGCCAGGTGCTGGCCGACCTCGTGACCATCGCGCAGCTCCGCGGCGGGGTGGACGCCCTGCCCGGCATGACGCTCGCGTACCTGGGCGACGGCGCCAACAACATGGCCAACTCGTACCTGCTGGGCGGCGTGACCGCTGGGCTGCATGTGCGCGTCGGCACTCCGGCGGGCTACCAGCCGGACCCGGCGGTGGTCGCGCGGGCGCAGGAGATCGGGGCGACGACGGGCGGCTCCGTGCTGGTCACCGCCGACCGGGACGAGGCAGTGGCAGGCGCCGACGTGCTCGCCACCGACACCTGGGTGTCGATGGGCCACGAGGCGACGGCGGAGGCCCGCTCGGAGCCGTTCGCGCCGTTCCAGGTGAACGCCGACGCGCTCGCGCTGGCGGCCCCCGACGCGCTGGTGCTGCACTGCCTGCCCGCGTACCGCGGCAAGGAGATCACCGCCGAGGTCATCGACGGGCCGCAGTCGGCGGTGTGGGACGAGGCCGAGAACCGGCTGCACGCGCAGAAGGCGCTGCTGACCTGGCTGTTGGAGCGATCATGAGCACGGACACCACCGGGCCCGCGGCCGAGGCGCGGCCGACGGTCCCCCAGACGAAGGCCGCCAGGCACGCGCTCATCACGGCGCTGCTGGCCCGCCGCTCGGTGCACTCGCAGGCCGAGCTCGCCGACGCGTTGGCGGAGGAGGGCGTCTCGGTGACCCAGGCGACCCTGTCGCGCGACCTCGTGGAGCTGCGCGCGGTGAAGATCCGCACGGCCACGGGCGCCCTGGCGTACGCGGTGCCGGCCGAGGGCGGGGACCGCACCCCCTTGCTCGCCGACTCCGAGGCCCTCGCGGCGCGGCTGGCCCGGCTGTGCGCCGAGCTGCTCGTCACCGCGGAGGCGTCCGGCAACGTGGTGGTGCTGCGCACCCCGCCCGGCGCCGCGCAGTTCTTGGCCTCGGCGATCGACCACTCGATCCTGCCCGCCGTCCTGGGCACGATCGCGGGCGACGACACGGTGCTCGTGATCGCCCGCGAGACCGAGAACGGCGCCGACGGGGCCGCGCTCGCCGCGCGCTTCCTGAGCCTGGCCTCGGACGGCTGACCCCGTCCCACGACTCACCGGCGCCCCCGCGCCGGCTGCACACCTGAACAGTTTCCCTGCGATGAGAAGAGACATTCCATGACTGAGCGCGTCGTCCTCGCCTACTCGGGCGGCCTGGACACTTCCGTGGGCATCGGCTGGATCGCCGAGGCCACCGGCGCCGAGGTGATCGCCGTGGCGGTGGACGTCGGCCAGGGCGGTGAGGACCTCGAGGTCATCCGCCGCCGTGCGTTGGACTGCGGCGCCGTCGAGGCCTACGTGGCTGACGCGCGTGACGAGTTCGCCGCCGAGTACTGCATGCCGGCCCTCAAGGCGAACGGCATGTACCTGGACCGGTACCCGCTGGTCTCGGCGATCTCCCGCCCGGTGATCGTCAAGCACCTGGTACGGGCCGCCCGCCAGTTCGGCGCGACGACTGTGGCGCACGGCTGCACGGGCAAGGGCAACGACCAGGTCCGCTTCGAGGTGGGCATCACCTCGCTGGCGCCCGACCTCACCTGCCTCGCGCCGGTGCGCGACCTCGCGCTGACCCGTGACAAGGCCATCGACTTCGCGACGAAGCACGCGCTGCCCATCGAGACCACCAAGCACAACCCGTTCTCGATCGACCAGAACGTGTGGGGCCGCGCGGTCGAGACCGGGTTCCTCGAGGACATCTGGAACGCGCCGACCAAGGACGTCTACACCTACACCGACGACCCGACGTTCCCGCCGGTCGCCGACGAGGTCGTCATCACGTTCGAGCAGGGCGTGCCCGTGGCGCTCGACGGCGTGCCGGTCACCCCGCTGCAGGCCATCCAGGAGATGAACCGCCGGGCCGGCGCGCAGGGCGTGGGCCGCATCGACATCGTCGAGGACCGCCTGGTCGGCATCAAGTCCCGTGAGGTCTACGAGGCGCCGGGCGCCATCGCGCTGATCGCCGCGCACCAGGAGCTCGAGAACGTCACCGTCGAGCGCGAGCAGGCCCGCTTCAAGAAGGGCGTCGAGCAGCGCTGGTCCGAGCTGGTCTACGACGGCCAGTGGTTCTCGCCGCTCAAGCGCTCGCTCGACGTGTTCATCGAGGACTCCCAGCGCTACGTCTCGGGCGACATCCGCATGGTGCTGCACGGCGGCCGCGCCACCGTGACAGGCCGGCGCAGCGACGCGAGCCTGTACGACTTCAACCTGGCGACGTACGACACGGGCGACACGTTCGACCAGTCGGCGGCGAAGGGCTTCATCGAGATCTACGGCCTGACGTCCAAGTTGTCGGCCGCGCGCGACGTGCGGTTCGGCAACGCCGAGGACCTGGGCGCCGCGGGCGGGATCACCGGTGCCTGAGATTGACGGCGCGCGGGTGAGCCTGTGGGGCGGCCGGTTCGCCGGCGGCCCCGCGGACGCGCTCGCGGCGCTGTCGAAGTCGACGCACTTCGACTGGCGCCTGGCCGGGCATGACATCGCAGGGTCGGTGGCCCACGCCCGCGTGCTGCACTCCGCCGGGCTGCTCGACGACGCCGAGCTCGCGGGCATGGTCGACGCGCTGGGCCGCCTGCGCGCGGACGTCGCCTCGGGGGCCTTCGGGCCGGCTGAGGACGACGAGGACGTGCACACGGCCCTCGAGCGCGGCCTGATCGAGCGCGCGGGCGCGGAGCTCGGCGGCAAGCTGCGCGCCGGGCGCTCGCGCAACGACCAGATCGCCACGCTCGTGCGGATGTACCTGCGCGAGCAGGCCCGCGTGCTCGGCGGCCTGGTGCTCGACGTCGTCGACGCGCTCATCGCTCAGGCCGCCGCGGCGGGGGACGCGGCCATGCCCGGTCGCACGCACCTGCAGCACGCCCAACCGGTGCTGTTGGCCCACCACCTGCTGGCGCACGCGTGGCCGCTGCTGCGCGACGTCGAGCGCTGGACGGACTGGGACGCGCGCGCCGCTGTCTCGCCGTACGGCTCGGGCGCCCTCGCCGGCTCGTCGCTCGGCCTGGACCCGGCGGCGGTCGCCGCCGATCTGGGGTTCGACGCGCCGGTGGAGAACTCGATCGATGGCACCGCGTCGCGCGACGTCGTCGCCGAGTTCGCCTTCGTGGCGGCCATGGCGGGCATCGACCTGTCCCGGTTCGCCGAGGAGGTCGTGATCTGGGCGACAAAGGAGTTCGGCTTCATCCGCCTGGACGACGCCTACTCGACCGGGTCGAGCATCATGCCGCAGAAGAAGAACCCCGACGTCGCCGAGCTGGCGCGCGGCAAGTCGGGGCGCCTCGTGGGGGACCTCACCGGGCTGCTCACCACGCTCAAGGGGCTGCCGCTCGCGTACAACCGCGACCTGCAGGAGGACAAGGAGCCGGTGTTCGACCAGGTCGACACGCTCGCCGTTCTGCTGCCGGCGTTCGCGGGGATGACGGCGACGCTCACGTTCGACACCGAGCGGATGGCGGCGCTCGCGCCGCAGGGCTTCTCGCTGGCCACGGACATCGCCGAGTGGCTCGTGCGCCAGGGCGTGCCGTTCCGGGTGGCGCATGAGGTCGCCGGGGCGTGTGTGCGGGGGTGCGAGGAGCGCGGCATCGAGCTGTGGGACCTGTCCGACGAGGACCTGGCCGCCATCTCGCCGCACCTGACCCCCGCGGTCCGCTCGGTGCTGACGGTCGAGGGCTCGCTCGCGTCCCGTTCGGCCCACGGTGGCACGGCGCCCGTCCGGGTGGCCGAGCAGCTCGAGCGCGCCCGCGCGCGCGCCACGGAACTGCGCGCCTGGACGTCGTAGGCATGGTCGACGCCCAGCCCGCGGGGGGCGCTGGAGGAGGGGACGCGGCGGCACAAGTGGCCGCCCGCGTCCTCTCCGCGCGTCCCCGGCTGGGGCCCGTGCGCCTGGTGTGCGTCGACGGCCCGGCGGGCTCGGGCAAGTCGACGTTCGCCCGGGCGCTCGCGGAGGTGCTGCGATCCCAGGGCGCCCCGGCGGCGGTGATCGGCCTGGACGACCTCTACGAGGGGTGGTCGGGCCTGTCGGGGAGCCTGTGGCCCCGTCTCCGCGCGCAGGTCCTCGAGCCGTTGCGGCGCGGGCGCCCGGGGCGCTTCCAGCGGTACGACTGGGCGGCGGAGGGCTTCGCGGAGTGGGTCGACGTCCCCGTCCCGGCCGTGCTGGTGCTGGAGGGATGCGGGTCGGCGCGGCGCGCGGCCGACCCCGACGCGGTGCTCCGGGTGTGGGTCGAGGCCCCGGCGGGCCTGCGCCTGTCCCGCGGCCTGGAGCGTGACGGGGTGGGGATGCGGGATCACTGGGTGCAGTGGATGGCCGACGAGGCCGAGCACTTCGCGCAGGAGCGGACCCGTGAGCGGGCTGACGTCCGCCTCGACGCGTACGGCAAGATGTCGACATGAGCAGTGGCCCGACGGTCGAGGACGCGGACGGCGCAGCGGCGCCCGTCAGCCCGTCCCGCCTGCCGCTCGCCGCCTCTGCCGGCGGCCCCCGAGGCCCTGCT
>JAEWEI010000314.1 GCA_023389545.1 Actinomycetes bacterium
TGCTGCTGGCCGCGCGCCGGCGCTGGTGGGGGGTGACCGTCGGGCTGCTCGCCACCGCGTTGGCCTGTGCGGCGGTCGGCCGGGCGCCCGGGTCGTACTGGACCCAGGTGGACGTCGTCTTCCTCGCGCCCGCGAGCGCCCGCTACCCCAACGCGCTCGAGGTCACCTCGCAGAGCGTGATCGCCACGGCGGGAGTCGTCTCGCACCGGGTCGATGACGGCGCGGACGTCACCCAGCTCGCGTCCTCGGGCACCAGCCTGGTGGGGCTGGGCGTCCGCGAGGGCCAGGCCGTGCGGCTGCCGAACTCCGGCGGCCAGTGGGCCGAGAACTTCGAGCGTCCGGTGCTCGACGTGCAGGTCGTCGGGCCCACCGCCGCGGACGTCCAGCAGCGCGCCGTCGCCCTGCTGGAGCGGATCGAGCTGGCCCTGGCCGACCTGCAGGACGAGGCGGGCGTCGAGCCCGCCAGCCGGATCGTCATCGACCTGGCGCCGCGCGTCCCGGTGGTCCAGCACATCGGCGCCCGGTCCACCCGGGCGACGGCCGTCTCACTCGCGCTCGGCCTGCTGCTCACCCTTGCCGCCGTCCTCACCGCCGACAAGCGCCTCGGCGCCCGGCCCCGCGCCGACCTCATGGAGGCCCCCTGATGCGCACCGTCCTCGTCGTCTACGGCACACGGCCCGAGGCCATCAAGCTGGCGCCCGTGGTCTCCGCGCTCGCGGCCTCCCAGGGGCTGCGGCCCGTGGTGGTGGTCACCGGGCAGCACCGGGCGATGCTCGACCAGGTCAACAGCCTGTTCGGCATCACACCGGCCCACGACCTGGACATCCTGCGCGAGCGCCAGGACCTCACCGGGGTCACCACCCGATCGCTGCAAGGGCTTGTGCGGGTGCTGGACGCCGAGCGGCCCGACCTCGTCGTGGTGCAAGGGGACACGACCACGAGCTTCGCCGCTGCCCTCGCCGCGTCCTACGCGCAGGCGCCCGTGGCCCACGTCGAGGCGGGGCTGCGCACGGGGTCGCGCTACGACCCGTTCCCGGAGGAGCTCAACCGGCGCCTGACGTCCGCGCTGACCACGCTGCACCTGGCGCCGACGCCGACCTCGCGGGAGAACCTGCTCGCCGAGGGCATCGACCCCGCCGAGGTCATCGTCACCGGGAACACAGTGATCGACGCGCTGCTGGACGTCGTCGCCCGGAACCTCCCGTTGCAGGACCCCGCGCTGGGCCGCGTCGCCGGCGCCGAGCGCGTGGTGCTCGTCACCAGCCACCGGCGCGAGTCATGGGGCGAGCCGATGGCACGCACCGGGCGGGCGCTCGCCCGCCTGGCCAGGGCCTTTCCCGACGTGCTGTACGTGCTGCCCGCGCACCTCAACCCGGCGGTGCGGGAGGTGCTGCTGCCGCCCGTGCGGGGCCTGGCGAACGTGCTCGTCACCGAGCCCCTGGGCTACTCGGACATGGCCCGGCTGATGGCGGCCTCGACCTTCGTCGTCACCGACTCGGGCGGCGTGCAGGAGGAGGCGCCCAGCCTCGGCAAGCCGGTGCTCGTGCTCCGGGAGACCACCGAGCGGCCCGAGGCGGTGCTCGCCGGGACGGTCCGGCTGGTCGGCACCGACGAGGACGTGGTGGTCGAGGAGGCCACCCGGCTGCTGGTCGACCAGGACGCGCACGCCCGGATGGCGCATGCGGTCAACCCCTACGGCGACGGCCAGGCCGCGCGCCGGGTGGTGGGCGCCATCGAGCACCTGTTCGGGCTGGGGCAACGCCCCGCCGACTTCGCGCCCGCGCCCGTGCTCGACCTGGCCGTCGAGCCGGCCTGAGCGGCCACGCCCCCGGTCAGCGCCAGACGCCGCGCGTGTCGTAGACGACCTTGCCCTCGAGCCGGGACCGGCTCATCGAGCGGAACTGGTCGTGGTCGACGAGCAGCACCACGATGTCGGCGTCCTCGATCGCCTCGCCCGCCGGCTGCAGCCGCACCCGCCCCCGATCGGCCAGCTCACGCGGCAGCGCCTCGGTGTACGGCTCCACGACCCGCAGGTCCAGATCGGGCAGGGCGTCCGCGATGGCCGCGACGACGTCGACAGCCGGGCTCTCCCGCAGGTCGTCGACGTTGGCCTTGAAGGCCAGGCCCAGGCACACGACCGTGGGGTCGCGGAACCTGGCGGTCTTGGCGACCACCTGGGCCGCCACGTGCTGCGGCTTGGAGTCGTTGACCTCGCGGGCCGCCCGGATCAGCGGTGTCAGCTGCGGGGCCGCGCCCACGATGAACCACGGGTCCACCGCGATGCAGTGACCGCCCACGCCGGGACCGGGGGACAGGATGTCCACCCGCGGGTGGTGGTTGGCCAGCCGGATGACTTCCCACACGTCCAGGCGCAGGTGCTCGCTCACCAGCGAGAGCTCGTTGGCGAAGGCGATGTTCACGTCGCGGTAGGCGTTCTCCACGAGCTTGGCCATCTCGGCGCTCGCCGCGTCCGTCCGCAGGATCGCGCCCTGCGCGAAGACCCGGTAGAGCGACTCGGCGCGGGCGGCGCAACGCGGGGTGATGCCGCCGACCACCCGGTCGTTGGTGATCATCTCGATCATGATCCGCCCCGGCAGCACCCGCTCCGGGCAGTGCGCCACATGCACATCGGGCACGCCCTCGCCCTCATGCGGCAGCCGCAGGTCGGGCCGCAGCTCGGCGAGCCACCGGCTGACCAGCTCGGTGGACCCGGGTGGGGACGTCGACTCCAGCACCACCAGCTCGCCGCCGCGCAGCCTCGGGGCGATCTGCCCGACGGCGGCCCGCACGTACGACAGGTCCGCGGTGCGGTCGGGGAGGAACGGCGTGGGCACCGCGATGATGAACGCGTCCGCCTCGGGGGTCTCGGTGGTGGCCGTGAGCCGCCCGATGCCGACGGCGCCGCTCACCGCGACCGCCAGGTCCGGCTCCACGAACGGGACGTGGCCGTGGGCGACGGCCTTGACCGTGTCCTCGTTGACGTCCACGCCCACCACGTCGATCCCGCGGGTGGCGAGCGCGACGGCCGTGGGCAGGCCGATGTAGCCCAGCCCGATCACGGCCACCCGGCCGCTGAACTGCTCATCCGTGGACATCGTTCCCCCTGCGCGTGAGTGCGGGAGCCGTGCGGCGCAGCGGCGCCGCCGGCCGGACGAGCTCGCGTGCGACGAGCGCCACGAACCTCGTGTTGGTGACCAGGTACCTCTTCCACAGCCGTCCCGGCTCCTGCGCCAGGCGGTACGCCCACTCCAGGCCCAGCCGCTGCCAGGAGCGCGGCGCCC
>JAEWEI010000278.1 GCA_023389545.1 Actinomycetes bacterium
CAGGCCAGGCCGAACGTGACCGGCCACAACGAGCCCTTGCGGAAATACCCGACGAGGTTCTCGACCGTCGTCAGCAGGAACCCTGAAGGCGCCTCTTCGATACCCATGTCAGATCACCCCTAGTCCCACTCGAAGCCGCCGCGGCGCCACTCGTACACGAAGGGCACGGTGATGAGGGCCAGGAAGCCCAGCATCGCGATGAGCCCGAACGTGGCGAGCTCCGTGAAGTTCACGGCCCACGGGTACAGGAAGACCACCTCGATGTCGAAGATGATGAAGGTCATCGCGACGAGGTAGTACTTGATCGGGAACCGGCCGCCGCCGACGGCATGCGGTGTCGGCTCGATGCCGCACTCGTATGCCTCCAGTTTGGCGCGGTTGTAGCGCTTCGGCCCCAGGATCGCGCTGGCGCCCACGCCGCCGAGGGCGAGCACCGCGGCGATCCCCATCATGAAGAGGAGCGGGACGTACGGGTTGGTCATTGCTCGACTCTCCCGGTCGTGGAGTGGACGCTTCCGCGCAGGACGAAGGTCATGGAGTGCTGGGATTGCGGTCGAGCGTCTCCCGAGGTGAGAAGCCCGCGCCGGGACCTAGGTCCCGGCGTGACCCGCAGCGCTGAGGGTGTGTGCATCATGCCGCCGGCGCCAGCCGGGCGAGGGCGGAGATGGTCTTGTCGACCATGTCGCCGCCCCGCGGCTCGTAGCAGTCGGACAGGAGCTTGAGCACGAAGCGCATCAGCAGCGGCCGGGGCAGCCCGTAACGGGTGCACAGGTGCATCACCTGGGGGTGCTCGATGAGCTTCACGAAGACACGGCCGAGCGTGTAGTACCCGCCCAGGTCGTCCTTCATGCGGGTCTGGTAGGCGGCCAGCGCGCGCTCGCGGCCGGCGGCCGAGCCACGCGCGGCGGCCTGGACGACGGAGTCCGCGGCGAACCGGCCCGCCTGCAGGCCGTAGGCGATGCCCTCGCCGTTGAACGGGCTGATCATGCCCGCGGAGTCGCCCGCGAGCATCAGGCCGCGCCCGTACAGCGGGCCCCGGTTGAAGCCCATCGGCAACGCGGCGCCGCGCACCTCGCCGATCTGGTTCTCCGGGGTGAAGTCCCACTCTGCGGGGGCGTTGGCCATCCACTTGCGGAACAGGTCCTTGTAGTCGACCTTCGTCGCGGCTGCGGTGGAGGACACCGAGCCGAGGCCGACGTTGGCGGTGCCGTCGCCGAGCGAGAAGATCCAGCCGTAGCCGGGCATGAGGTTCGAGCGCCCCGGGGCGCCGTCCCACAGCTCGAGCTGGCTCTCCATCCACGGGTCGTCATGGCGCGGGGTGCGGAAGTACGTGCGGACCGCGACGCCCATGGGCCGGTCCATCCGCTTCTCCAGGCCCAGGCCCGTGGCGAGCCGCGCGGACACGCCGTCCGCCGCGATGACCACTGGCGCCCGGTAGGTGACGTCCTCGCCGGCGCGCTTGCCGTCACTGCCCACAGGGCGGGCCGTCACGCCGACCACGCGGCCGGTGCGCTCGTCGACCAGCGGGCCGGTGACGTTGGTGCGCTCGAGGAGCTTGGCCCCGGCGGCGCGGGCATGCGACGCGAGCATGTGGTCCAGGCTCATGCGCGAGCGCGCCAGCCCGTAGGACGGGTAGCTGGACAGCTCGGGCCACGGCAGCTCGAGGCGGTGCCCGCCCCCGACCACGCGCAGCCCGCGGTTGCGGATCCAGCCGTCCTCCTCGCGCAGGGAGACGCCCATCGCGGCGAGCTCCTTGACCGCGCGCGGGGTCAGCCCATCGCCGCAGACCTTGTCGCGGGGGAACTCCGCCTTCTCGAGCAGGAGGACTTCCAGACCTGCGGAGGCGCAGTGATAGGCAGCGCTCGATCCCGCAGGACCTGCGCCGACGACGATGACGTCGGCGTCATCGCTCCTTGCGTCAACCACTGTCCCGCCCTACTTGTGAAGACGTTCACATCCCAACCTGGCCGAGTGTAGCCAGGGCCACAGACCATGTCTGCGAAGGCTTACCTCACTTGTCGGCGATGCGGCGTGACGTGCGGCGTCAGCCCGCCGGACGCACGGCGCGATGCAGCGCGACGATCCCCCCGGAGAGGTTGCGGTAAGCGACGTCACGCCACCCCGAGGCCTTGAGCAGGCGCCCGAGGCCGAGCTGGTCGGGCCACTCGCGGATCGACTCCGCGAGGTACACGTACGCGTCCGGCTCCTTGGAGACCGCCCGCGCCACGGGCGGCAGGGCGCGCATGAGGTACTCGGTGTAGACGGTGCGGAACGGCGCCCACGTGGGGCGGGAGAACTCGCACACCACCAGGCGGCCGCCCGGGCGCGTGACCCGCAGCATCTCCTCGAGGGCCGCCTGCGTCGCCGCGACGTTGCGCAGCCCGAAGGACATCGTCACCGCGTCGAAGGACTCGTCCGCGAACGGCAGGCTCACCGCGTCACCCGCGACGAAGCCCAGGTCCGGGCGTCGGCGCTTGCCCACGCCCAGCATGCCCAGCGAGATGTCGCACGGCACCACGCGCACCCCGGAGTCGGCGAGCGGCTCGCTCGACGTGCCCGTGCCGGCGGCCAGGTCGAGCACGCGCTCGCCGGGCTGGGCGCCCACGGCCGCGAGCGTCGCGCGGCGCCAGTAGCGGTCCTGGCCGAGGGAGATCACGTCGTTCGTCAGGTCGTAACGGCGGGCGACGCCGTCGAACATGGCGGCGACCTCACGAGGGTCCTTCTCAAGACTGGCGCGTGGCATGCGCCCATCGTCTCAGGTCTGCGGCGCTGGGACGTACTCTGATCGCGATGACCAGCACCATGCCCGATGCCGTCCCGCACCCGCTCGTGGTCCGGACGGTCCCGCTCGACGACCTCCCGAGCCGGCCCGGCGCCGGCCCGGACCCCGCCGACCTGCTGGGCCTGCTGCCCGCCGACGCGCCCCTCGCCTGGGTGCGGCGCGGCGACGGCATCGTCGGCTGGGGCGAGGCGCTGCGGGTCGAGGTCGGAGGGCACGACCGGTTCGCCGACGCCGAGCGCGCCTGGACCGAGCTGCTCGCCCACGCGATCGTGCGGGACGAGGTGGACCTGCCCGGCACCGGCCCCGTGGCCTTCGCGTCGTTCGCGTTCGACGAGGGCTCCGCAGCGGGCGGGGTGCTCGTGGTGCCACGCGTGGTCGTGGGCCGGCGCGGCGCTCGGAGCTGGCTCACCACCATCGACACCGGCGCCACGCTGCGCGCCACTCCCACCCTCGCCGACCTCACGGCCCCGCAGCCCGAGCCCGTGAGCCCCGGAGGCGTCTCCTACACCGACGGCGCCGTGGCGTCCCAGGACTGGCTGTCCGTGGTCGAGCGCGGCGTCGCGGCGATCCGCGCAGGCGAGGTCGACAAGGTCGTGCTGGCGCGCGACGTCTACGCGACCACCAGCGAGCCGCTCGACGTGCGCTGGCCGCTGCGGCGCCTCGCCGCGCGCTACCCCTCGTGCTGGACGTTCAGCGTGGACGGCCTGATCGGCGCCACGCCCGAGCTGCTGGTCCGCTCCGAGAAGGGCCTGGTCACCTCACGCGTGCTCGCCGGGACCATTCGACGCACCGGCGACGACGAGGCCGACCTGGCCCGCGCCGCGACGCTCGCGCACTCGTCGAAGGACCTCGAGGAGCACGAGTACGCCGTGTCCTCTGTCGCTGACGCGCTCGCCCCGTTCTGCACGTCCACCAACGTGCCCGACGTGCCGTTCGTGCTGCACCTGCCCAACGTGCTGCACCTCGCCTCCGACGTGACGGGCGTCCTCGCGGCGAACCCGTCCAGCCTCGCGC
>JAEWEI010000299.1 GCA_023389545.1 Actinomycetes bacterium
GTGACGCTGCGGGGCGCCGGCGGCCACACCTCCCGCCCGCACCGGACGGGTGACGTGGTGTACGCGCTGGGCCAGGTCATCACGCAGGTCCCGGCTGTGCTGGGCCGGCGCCTGGACCCGCGCTCCGGCGTGAACCTCACGTGGGGGGCGGTGCAGGCCGGGTCCGCCCCGAACGCGATCCCCGCCGTGGGGACCGCGCGGGGCACGCTCCGCTGCCTGGACGTGCGCGCGTGGGAGCAGGCCTCGGCGGTGTTCCAGGAGGCGGTGCAGCAGGTCGTGGCGCCGTACGGCGTCGAGTCCGAGGTGCGCCACCTGCGGGGCGTGCCGCCGGTCGAGAACGACGAGCACAGCGTGGCGGTGCTCGAGGCCGCCGCGCGCGACGTGCTCGGCGAGGACTCGGTGCAGCTCACGGAGCAGTCGCTGGGCGGCGAGGACTTCGCCTGGTATCTCACCAAGGTGCCGGGCGCGATGGCGCGGCTCGGGACGCGCACCCCGGGCGGCCGGTCCTTCGACCTGCACCAGGGGGACTTCCGGGTGGACGAGCGCGCGATCGACGCCGGCGTGCTGTTGCTGGCGCGCACGGCGCTCGCGGCGACGGGCGACTGAGGGGCGTCCAGGCGGCGTGCCCGATGGTTGGGACGCCGCGTCCCGCATGGCGGCGCTTGATCCCAAATACGTAACAGAAAGCGCTCACCTACCTCTCGGTAACCTGCCGGAAAACGATCCTCCCTAGACTGCGCATGCGGGTGTCAACGGCGTGCCCGCCCCCCTCGCAGACCCGTGGTCGCGGGGGCGGTGACGTCACACACAGCAGCATCTCGACCCAACAAACAGGAGTGTCGCGTGAAGAAGATCATCCGTGTGGCTGCGCTCGGTGGGGCGCTCGCCCTCACTCTCGCGGCATGTGGCAGCGCTCCCGAGGACGACTCCACCGCGTCGGCCGGCGCTGACTCCAACGCCGACTTCAAGGCCTGCATGGTCTCCGACGAGGGCGGCTTCGACGACAAGTCGTTCAACCAGTCCGGCGCGGAGGGCCTCGAGCGGGCCAAGTCCGAGCTCGGCATCACCACCGCGCTCGTCGAGTCGCAGGACGTCACCGACTTCGGGCCCAACGTGACGAACCTGGTGACCCAGGGCTGCAACCTCGTGATCGGCGTCGGCTTCATGCTCGAGGACGCGATCGAGGAGGCGGCGGTCGCCAACCCCGACATCGAGTTCGCGCTCGTCGACTCCGGGTTCAGCGACGACGACTTCAACCCGGTGACGTACGACAACGCCAAGCCGCTCCTCTTCGACACGCAGGAGGCGGCCTACCTCGCGGGCTACGCCGCGGCCGGCATGTCCAAGACGCAGAAGGTCGCCACCTTCGGCGGCATCGCGCTGCCCTCGGTCACGATCTTCATGGACGGCTACGTCGACGGCGTCGCGAAGTACAACGAGGACAACGGCACCGCCGTCGAGGTCTTCGGCTGGGACAAGGCCGCGCAGACCGGCTCCTTCACCGGCGACTTCTCGAACCAGGCCAACGGCCAGAACCTCGCCAAGGGCTTCATCGACCAGGGCGTCGACGTGATCATGCCCGTTGCCGGCCCGGTCGGGCTCGGCGCGGCGGCGGCGGCCAAGGAGGCCGGTGACGTCATGATCATCGGCGTCGACGCCGACTGGTTCGACACGGCGCCCGACTACTCCTCGATCATCCTGACCTCGGTCATCAAGGAGATCGGCCAGGCCGTCTTCGACACGGTCGACCAGGCCGTGGCCGGGGACTACAGCTCCGAGGCCTACGTCGGCACGCTCGCCAACGGCGGCATCGGCCTGGCCCCGTTCCACGACTTCGAGGCCGACGTGCCCACCGAGCTCGCGGACGCGATCGAGAACCTCAAGGCGGAGATCATCGCCGGCGACCTGAAGGTCGACTCGCCGTCCGCCAACAGCTGACGGCATCAGCACCCACCGATGGCCCGGGCGGCGCAACGCCCGGGCCATCGGCCTGAGGTCCCGGCCCACGAGCGCGCCGGTGGCTAAGGTCGACCACCACGAACGTGAAGGAGCCGGGGCACGTGAAGCTGGAACTGCGAGGGATCACCAAGCGCTTCGGCAGCCTGGTGGCCAATGACCACATCGACCTGGTGGTCGAGCCCGGCGAGATCCACGCGCTCCTCGGCGAGAACGGCGCCGGCAAAAGCACCCTGATGAACGTCCTCTACGGGTTCTACGAGCCCGACGAGGGCGAGATCCTCGTCGACGACTCCCCGGTGGAGTTCG
Organism: Actinomycetes bacterium; assembly: GCA_023389545.1. Lineage (GTDB taxonomy): Bacteria > Actinomycetota > Actinomycetes > Actinomycetales > Cellulomonadaceae > Cellulomonas_A. The sequence goes on from JAEWEI010000299.1 coordinate 2,266, forward strand.
CCGGCCCGGGCGACGCGATGGCCGCCGGGATCGGCATGGTGCACCAGCACTTCATGCTGGTGCCCGTGTTCACCGTCGCGGAGAACGTGGCCCTCGGGCATGAGCCCGTGCGGGGCGCCGGGATCATCGACCTCACCGAGGCGCGCCGCCGCGTCCGGGAGATCTCCGACCGGTTCGGCTTCGACCTGGACCCCGACGCGCTCGTCGAGGACCTGCCCGTCGGCGCCCAGCAGCGCGTCGAGATCATCAAGGCGCTGTCCCGCGACGCCCGGGTGCTCATCCTCGACGAGCCCACCGCGGTGCTCACCCC
>JAEWEI010000331.1 GCA_023389545.1 Actinomycetes bacterium
CGGCGCCGCCGGGCTGGGGGCGGGGCGGCAGGCCACACTGCCGTCCCGCCTCAAAAGCGGTGACGCACCCCTGCGCTCCCCCTCATGATGGGGCGGTGAATCCGCCGCGCACCGACGCCGACCTGACGCCGACCGAGGGCGAGGGAGTCCCCGGGGCGCCCGACGCGACGATCGCCGTGGACGGGGCCGCCCCGGCGCCCCCGCCCGACGAGGCCGACAAGCCGACCTGGCGCCGCGACGCCACCCTGTTCCTGGGCGGCCAGACCGTCTCGCTGTTCGGCTCGATGCTGGTGCAGTACGCGATCATGTGGCACCTCACCCTCGAGACGAAGTCCGGTGGCGTGCTCGCCCTGGCCGCCGTGTTCGGCTTCCTGCCGCAGGCGATCGTGTCAGTCTTCGCGGGCGTGTGGGCGGACCGGCTCAACCGCAAGGCGATGATCATCGCGGCGGACGCCTCCATCGCGGCGACCACCCTGGTGCTCGCGCTGCTGATGGTTGGGGGCAGCGACGACCTGTGGCTCATCTACACGGCGCTGGCCATCCGCTCCGTCGGGGCCGGGGTCCAGATGCCGGCGGTGGCCGCGCTCCTGCCGCAGCTCGTGCCGACGAGCAAGCTCATGCGGGTCAACGGGATCAACGGCTCCATCCAGTCCGCGATGGTGCTGGTCACCCCGGCCGTCGCGGCGGCCGTCTACGCGAGCGCGTCCATCGTCGCGATCTTCTTCATCGACGTGGTGACCGCCGTGATCGGCATCGGGCTCCTGGCCCTGCTGCGCGTCGGACGCGTGGTGCGCGCCGACCTGGCCGATGGCGAGAAGGCCGGCTACTTCGCGGACCTGGTCGGCGGGCTGCGGTACGTGCACCGCCACGGGTTCGTCCGCTGGCTGCTGGGCCTGTTCGCGGTCGTCTTCGTGCTCGTCGTCGCGCCGTCCAACCTGACCCCGCTCATGGTGGTCCGCACCTTCGGCGACGAGGTGTGGAAGCTCACCGTCACCGAGCTCGCGTTCTCCATCGGGATGACGCTCGGCGGCGTGCTGCTGGCGACGTGGGGCGGCCTGAAGAACCGCATGACGATGATCGTGGGGACCACGCTCGTCTTCGGCGCCCTGTCCATCGGCATGGGCTTCTCCACGAACATGTGGGTCTTCTTCGCGTTCATGTTCGGCTTCGGCCTCGCGGTGCCGTTCTTCTCCACCACCTCCATGACCCTCCTGCAGGAGACTGTCGAGCCGGAGCGCCACGGCCGGGTCTTCGGAATCATGGGCATCGTCATGGCCCTCGCGATGCCGTTCGGCATGGCGGTGCTGGGGCCGCTCGCCGACCGGTTCAGCGTGGAGTCGCTGCTGATCGTCACCGGGGCGGTGATCCTCGTGGTCACAGCGCTCGCGGTGCTCGCGCCATCGGGCAGGCAGGCCGTGCAAGCTGTGCGGGACCACGAGGAGTCGAGCAGCAGCGCTGCCGCCTGACGCCGCGCCCCGGGCCCGTGGGGGCAGGCTGCCGATCAGCTCCGACAGCCTGCCCCCCGGCGACCTGCCCGAGTCAGCCGGTGGTGCAGGTGGCGCTGGGCGTCGAGCTGTTCCCGTTCTTCATCACGGTGACGCCGAACGAGTTGCCATTGCCGTTGGGCGTCACGGTCCGGGTGGAGCCGCTGCCGGAGACATTCGCGTTCCAGCTGTTCTGAATGCCCTGGCTGCCGTTGAGCGCCAGGCTCACGGTCCAGGCGGAGCTCCCGCTCACCGAGTACGTGACGTTGAACCTGTCCGACCACTCGTCGCCACGCGTGGCGGTGACGGTGCAGGAGCCAGTACCCCCGCCGCCCGTGCCGCCACCGGCGCCCGTGCCGGGAGCGACGGCGCGCCCGGTGTCAGCCGAGATGACCCCCGGGCACAGATTGCGCGCCTTGAGGTCCTGCAGGATGTTCGGCAGGGCCGCGATGGTATTGGCCGGCCAGTCGTGCATGAGGATGATCTGGCCGTTGGTCAGCCGCTGGGCCGCCTGGCGGATCTGGTCGGCGCTGACGTTGTTGTAGTCCTGCGAGTCGACGTCCCAGATGATCTCGCGCAGGCCCAGCGAGGACTCGACCTGCTTGAGGGTCGCGTTGGTCTCGCCGTACGGCGGCCGGAACAGCTTGGGCGTGACGCCCGACGTCTGCTGGATGGCCGTCTGGGTCCGCGAGAGCTGCGACTGGATCTCGCTCTGGCTCAGGTTGACCAGGTGCGGGTGGTCCCAGCTGTGGTTGCCGATCTGCAGGCCGGCGTCCGCGTACGCCCGCATCAGCGAGGCGTTGTTCTGGGCGTTCTGGCCCGTGGGGAAGACCGTGGCCGTGGCGCCGTTCTGCTTGAGGGTGTTGATGAGCTGGCTGGTTGTGCTGGCTGTGGGCCCGTCGTCGAACGTCAGCCCGACGTACCCGGCCGAGCAGCTTCCCGTCCATCCGCCGGTGCCGGGTGTGGTGGGCGTCGTGGTCGGCTGCGTCGTAGGCGCCGGCGTGCTGCCTCCCCCGCCTGCGCAGGTGGCGGACGGCGTGGTGCT
>JAEWEI010000072.1 GCA_023389545.1 Actinomycetes bacterium
CCTGATGCTGCTCACGCTGCCTCCCCGTCGACCCGCCCGCGGAGGACGGCGCTGCCCCCCACGATCACCCCACCAACGACTCAGGCCCGGCATGAGAGCCGGGCCCGAGGACGTGCTGCCTACCGCGTGAGCGGCAGGTTCACTTCTTGTTACGACGCTGGTGACGCGTCTTGCGCAGCAGCTTGCGGTGCTTCTTCTTAGCCATCCGCTTGCGGCGCTTCTTGATGACGGAGCCCATAGGTCCTCGCTAACTGAAGGTGGTCGGGCGCATCGCGCCCTGCCAGGTGATGGTCGATCGACGCGCGGCACGTCGAACGCCCACGCACGGGAAAGTCCGCTCATACATTACGCGATCACCAGGGTTGTACGCGACGCGCGGGCGCCCCACCGCTCAGGAGGTCATCCTGTCGCGCTCGACGACAGCCGTCCGCAGATAGTGGTCGAGCGCGTCCTGCGGCACCCGGAACGAGCGCCCCACCCGCACCGCGGGCATCTCCCCGGAGTGCAGCAGCCGGTAGACGGTCATCTTCGACACGCGCATCACGTCGGCGACCTCGGCGACGGTGAGGAACCGCACGCGTGGAGGGTGTTCGTTCGCCATCGTCGCTCTTCCCGCGGGGCCGGCCTGCGCGCCGACATCGTCGCGGCCGTGACCCTGGCCGCTGGTCCACCCTAGGCCCTGGCCTGGCCGCGCGAAAGCGGCGGAGCAGCAGATCACCCGACCGAGTCAGCGGGGTCAGTCGTGCTCTGGGTCGAGCCCCAGCAGCGGGAACACGGCCGCCCGGGTCGCGCGCACCGCCCGGTCCACGTCGTCCGCCGGGTCGTACCCCGCCGACCAGGGCTGGAACTCCGCGTCCGCGCCGTCGGTCATCCGCGCGGGGCCGCGGCGCCCGTACCTGGCGACCACCTCCTGCTGCCATGCCTCCGGCAGCCGCGTCTCCGGGTCCACTGGGCGGTGCACCGCCTCGGCGATCACATGCGACCAGGCGCGCGGCACCACGTCCACCACGGCGTACCCACCGCCGCCCAGGGCCACCCACCGGCCGTCCGCGACCTCATGGGCCAGCGCGTGCACCAGTTCCACGGCACGGCGCTCCGCGTCCATGCTCACGTCGAGGTTGGTGATGGGATCCTCGACGTGCGCGTCGCAGCCGTGCTGGCTCACCACCACCTGCGGCGCGAACGCCCGCAGCACCGGCGGCAGCACCGCGTCGATGGCGCGCAGCCAGCCGGCGTCGCCGGTGCGGGCCGGCAGGGCGACGTTCACGGCCGACCCCTCGGCTGCCGGGCCCCCCGTCTCGCGGGGGTGCCCAGTGCCGGGGAAGAGCGTGTGGCCGCTCTCATGCACCGAGACGGTCAGCACCCGCGGGTCGTCCCAGAACACGTGCTGCACACCGTCGCCGTGGTGCGCGTCGACGTCCACGTAGGCCACCCGCTCGGCGCCCGCGGCGAGCAGCGCGCGGATCGCCACCGCGGCGTCGTTGTAGACGCAGAACCCGGACGCGGCGCCCGGCATCGCATGATGCATGCCGCCGGTGAGGTTCACCCCGTGCTCGGCCTCGCCGCGCCACACCGCCAGCGCCACGTCCACGCTGCCGCCGACCACACGCGCGGCAGCCTCGTGCATGCCCGGGAAGACCGGGTCGTCGGCGGTGCCCAGGCCGCGGACGGCGTCGGACGCACCGCCAGGCTCGGACGCGGCACGCACCGCTGCGACGTACTCGACCTCATGCACCGTCGACAGCACCGCGTCGGAGGCCGGCTCAGCCCCCACCACCCGCACACCCGTGCCGTCCAGCAGGCCCAGCGCGTCCGCCAGCCGCATCGTCAGGTCCAGGCGCAACGGCGCCATCGGGTGCCCGTCGCCGAAGTCGTAGCCCAGCAGCGCGGGAGACCACACGACCTGCACGTCCGCTGACATGGGGCCACGCTAGCCTCCAGTGCCCTGGCGACGTGACAGAGTTGCCCCTGTTCCACGCGTGGCGACTGGAGGTGCGATGGCTCGGGGCCTCCCCGGGGCGGTGTGGTCAGGACGCGAGCTGGTCGACCGGCTGGCCCGGCAGTCGCCCGCCCGCCTGGCGATCGGCGTCTTCGCCGGCGTCGTGTCCCTATTCACCGTGCTGCTCTCCATGCCGTGGGCCACGGCCAGCGGAGAGCGGGCGCCTTTCGCGGACGCGCTGTTCACCGCGACGTCGGCGGTGTGCGTCACCGGGCTGGTGACGGTGCCGACCGGCTCGTACTGGTCGGGCGCCGGGCTGGTGACGATCGCCGTGGCCATCCAGGTGGGTGGGCTGGGCGTGATGACCCTCGCGTCGATCCTCGGGCTGGCGGTGTCCCGCCGGATCGGGCTCACGCAGCGCCTGCTGACGGCCTCCGAGACGAAGACCACGCGGCTCGGAGAGGTCGGGTCGCTGGTGCGCACGGTGATCGTCACGTCCGCAGTGCTCGAGGTGGCCATCGCGCTCGCGCTGTTCCCGCGGTTCGCGATGCTCGGCGAGGACGTGGGCGAGGCCGCCTGGCACGCCGCGTTCTACGCCGTCTCATCGTTCAACAACGCGGGCTTCGTGCCCACTGTGGACGGCCTCACCCCGTACGCCACGGACTGGTGGGTGCTGCTGCCCATCATGATCGGCGTGTTCATCGGGGCCCTCGGCTTCCCCGTGCTGCTCAACATCGGCCGGCGGCTGCGCACCCCGCGCCGCTGGAACCTGCACGCGAAGCTGACGCTCACCACCAGCGCGATCCTCGTCGTCGTGGGCGCCGTGCTGATCGGCGCCGTCGAGTGGGCCAACCCCGGCACGCTCGGTCCGCTCAGCGTCGGCAACAAGCTGCTGACGGCGCTGTTCTCCGGCGTGATGCCCCGCTCCGGTGGCTTCTCCACAGCGCCCGTGGGCGAGATGCACGAGGCGACGTGGCTGATCAACGACGCGCTGATGTTCGTGGGCGGCGGCTCCGCCTCCACTGCCGGCGGCATCAAGGTCAGCACGCTCGCGGTGATGCTGCTGGCGATCGTCGCCGAGGCGCGCGGTGACGAGGACGTCGAGGCGTTCGGCCGGCGCATCCCCCGGGCAGCGTTGCAGGTCGCCATCGCCGTGTCCCTGGTCAGCGCCAGCCTGGTGCTCGTGGCGAGCCTCTTGCTGCTGGAGATCACCGGATGGACGCTGGACGTGGTCCTGTTCGAGGTCATCTCCGCGTTCGCGACCTGTGGGCTGTCCACCGGCGTGACCGACCAGCTGCCCGAGTCGGGCAAGTACGTGCTCACCGTCCTCATGTTCATCGGCCGCACCGGCACGATGACGCTCGCCGCGGCGCTCGCGCTGCGCAACCGCCGCCGGGTCATCCGGTTCCCCGAAGAGAGGCCGATCATTGGTTGACACCGAGCTCACGGGCGCCACGGCGCACGGACGCGGGAAGGCCGCGAAGAAGGACGCGGGCGTGCTCGTCATCGGGCTGGGCCGCTTCGGCTCCGCGATCGCGACCACACTGGACCGGCTGGGCCAGGACGTGCTGGCCGTCGAGCGCAGCCCCGAGCTGGTGGCGCAGTGGGCAGGGCGCATCCCGCTCGTGGAGGCGGACGCCGCGAACCCCGACGCCCTGGACCAGCTCGGCGCCCGCGACTTCGGGGTGGCGGTGGTCGGCGTCGGCTCCTACCTCGAGGCCAGTGTGCTCATCACCGGCAACCTGGTGGACCTGGGCACCCCGCAGATCTGGGCCAAGGCCGTCTCCACCGAGCACGCGCGCATCCTGCAGCGCATCGGCGCGCACCACGTGGTGCTGCCCGAGGCGGACGCGGGCTCCCGGGTCGCGCACCTCGTGTCCGGCAAGATGCTCGACTACATCGAGGTCGAGGACGGCTTCACGATCGTCAAGATGCGGCCGCCGCGCGAGACGCAGGGGTTCACCATCGAGCAGTCGAAGATCCGCGACAGGTACGGCGTCACGGTGATCGGGGTGAAGAGCCCGGGCCGGGAGTTCGTCTACGCGCAGCCCGACACCCGCATCGCCGCGAACGACCTGCTCATCGTGTCCGGCCACGCCGACCTGCTGGAGCGGTTCGCCGCGCGGCCGTAACGGGATGCACTGCGACGCGGGGCCGCAGGGGCAGCACACGATGCAGGTCGGCTATGCCTCCAAGGCCGACTTCGTCAAGCACTTCCAGCAGACGTACGGCCTCCTCATCTGCGCGCCGCTTGAGCCAACCGGCGTGGCTGGTTCCCATCTAGTGGGCGAGAGCGGGGGGAGGACTCGGCGCCTTGCCGGCGAACTCGTCGCTGAGCGACCCGGGATCGGCGTGGGCGAACGCCCCGCGCCGCCCGAGGGTGTGGCCAACCTGGAATCTCACGGCGACCTCGACGCGCTCGATGCCGTCAAGGACCAGTAGCCGGAGCCTCCGGTCGAACTCGTACAGGTCAGTGACCATCGTCAGAGTTGTCCCCGGAATGAAGGAGTCCAGGATCTCGGGAGGACCGTCAGCTCGCTTGCGGCTCTCCCGAAACGGGTACCAGTAGCCGCTCAGTCGGTAGTAGCCCACTCGCCGGAGCCAAGCCTCAGCCGCCCCGCGGCACCCGAGGTCGAGGCCACGCGACTCGAGCACGTCGAGTTGCTCGCCGACTGTGAGGTACGGCTTCTCGTAGGGGGCGAAGGTCATGCACAAAGAGAACCAGCCTCCCCCCTCGAGAACGAGGCGGAAGGCTGGGCGTGTTGATGCACGTGTACGGCGACTGCTCGTGTGGGCGCAATGGGCCCGGCGGGGATCCCCCGCCGGGCCTCGTCGCGTACGGCGCGGCTACTTCACGGCGCCCGACG
>JAEWEI010000149.1 GCA_023389545.1 Actinomycetes bacterium
CGCCCCAGCACCACCGCGGTGCGGGCCGCCTCCACGGTGGCGGACATCGCGACGAGCACCAGGTCCTCGCGCAGGTGCGCGCGCACGTCGACGAGCAGCGCCTGCGCCAGGTCGGCGTCCAGGCCCCGCTCATGGCACTCGTCGAGCACCACGGCGCCCACGCCGGGCAGCTCCGGGTCGCGTTGCAGTCGCCGCAGCAGCACGCCCGTGGTGACGACCTCGATCCGCGTGGCGGCGCTGCTGCGTCGCTCGCCGCGCACCGCATAGCCGACCGTCTGGCCGACGGGCTCCCCGAGCAGGGTCGCGAGCCGCTGCGCCGCGGCCCTGGCCGCCAGGCGGCGCGGCTGGGTGACGATGACGCGCCCTTGCACTGCCATGGCGAGAGCGGGCGGCGCCAGGGTCGTCTTGCCCGCGCCCGGCGCTGCCTGCACCACTGCTGTGCCGTGCGCCCTGACGGCGTCCATGAGCGCCGGCAGGCTCCCGGCCACCGGGAGGGCCGGCGGGTTGGCGAGCAGCCGGGCGAGCGGGTCGTGGGGCACACGTGAAGTCTGCCTCGTGTGCCACTGTGCTCATGGCGCCGCTGTGCTGATGGCGCCGCTGCGGTGTGACGTCCGGCTCAGCCGTCGGGCCAGCCGCACGCCTCGCCGATGAAGGCGTGCAGCGCGGCCCGGGCGTCGTCGGGCAGCGGCAGGTAGAACACCGCCTGCGGCACGCCGTCCACGCTCGCGCGCACGGGCATCTGCCAGCCGCGCTTGTCCTCGGCGACGGCGTGCGGGTCGCAGCGCGCCGGCACGGCGTCGAGCGTGGCCGTGGCCGGCCCATCGGCCGTGTTGTCGAGGCCCAGGTCCCACTGCGGGCCGGCGGCGGGTGACAGGAGCGTGGTCGGGTCCACGCCGGTCACTGTGACAGCCGGCCCCTCGGGCACCGGGTCGAGGCGCAGCGTGAGCCGGGCCCGCAAGCCCGCGGGACCGTCGACGACGTCGAGGGCGGACCACGACAGGGCTGCGCCGCGGGCGACCGCGGCCGCCGCGCAGCCCTCCGCCCACCGGGACGCCAGCACCTGGTCGGGGTCCGCCAGGGCGTCGAGGCGGTGGGAGATCACGGCCCCCGACTCCGCGCCGCCGGCGCCCACATGGAGCGTGAGGACGTCGACGGGCGGCTGCTCCCCACCCTCGCACCGTGGCTCGCCGAGCCGCATCCTGACGTCCATCTCGCCGCCCGAGCCGACGACCACGGGGCCCAGCGACACGGCGGGCGTCGACCAGCGATCGCCGGAGATCTGCGCGGACGACACCGCCAGGTCCTCGCCGGTCTCGTTGACCACGTGCGCCCGCACGATCCCCTCGCCCCACTCGACCCGCGCCTGCCGGATCTCCACGCCGACGCCGGGCGGCAGTGGCCGCGGGGACAGGCCGGGCATGGTGATCGCCGTGGGGCGGGCGGCGGGGGCTGACGCCGCTGCCGTGGGGCTCGGAGCAGCCGGCGCCGGTGGCCCAGACGGGGCGCAGGCGGCCAGGCTCGCCACCGCCCCGATGAGCAGCGCGCACCCGCACGCGCGTGCCCAGCCCCCGATCCCCATTCCTGCATCGTGCCGCCCGGTCTGCTCGCGCGCGCGGGGCTCGCCGCGGGGCATCCTGGCCTGATGGACGCCGACGAGTGCCGCCGACGGCTCGGGGCCGCCGACCACGCCTACCTGGCCACGACCGGGTCCGACGCCGCGCCGCACATCGTGCCGGTGGCGCACGCCCTCGTCGACGACCAGGTGATGCTCGTCGTCGACGACAAGCCCAAGCGCACGCGCGCGCTGCGGCGACTGCGCAACATCGCCGAGAACCCGCGGGTGTGCCTGCTGGTCGACGCCTACCAGGACGACTGGACGCGCCTGTGGTGGGTCCGGGCCGACGCGCACGCCGAGGTGGTGGCGGGCGGGCCGCGCCACCATGCCGCGGTGGACGCCCTGGCCCTGCGCTACCCCGCCTACCGCGACCGTCGGCCGACCGGGCCGGTGATCGTGGCACGGGTGGACCGGTGGACGGGCTGGTCCGCGTCAGGCGGCGCGAGCCCCCGGTGACGCGGCGCGCCGGGCGCCATGCCCATCAGGCTCACGTGGCATGGTCAGGGCATGTCCGACGCCTCCCGCGCACCGCGCCCGTCCAGCCAGCCCGAGTTCGAGGAGCGGGTGGTGCTGCTCGACGAGGCCGCGAACCCGATCGGCTCCGCGCCCAAGGCGACGGTGCACACGACGGCCACGCCGCTGCACCTCGCGTTCTCCTGCTACGTCTTCGACACGGACGGGCTGCTGCTGATGACCCGGCGCGCGCTCGACAAGCTGACCTTCCCCGGTGTGTGGACGAACTCGTGCTGCGGCCACCCGGGGCCGGGCGAGCCGATCGAGACGGCGATCCGCCGGCGCCTGCGCTCCGAGCTGGGCATCACCGACGTGGACGGCTTGCGGCCGGTGATCCCCGGATTCCGCTACCGCGCCGTCATGGACAACGGGCTCGTCGAGAACGAGATCTGCCCGGTGTACGCCGCTGTGGCGCCCGCGGGCGTCACCGTGGAGCCCGATCCCACGGAGGTCGAGGAGCACCGGTGGGTGGACTTCGACGAGTTCCGCCGCCTGGCGCGGATCCCCGGGGAGATCAGCCCGTGGGCCACGCTCCAGGTCGCCGACCCCGCGCCGTGGGCGGCCCTGTAGCCCTGCGCTGGCCTCGAGGGTGGCGTCGAGCCCTGGACGGGCCCACCCTCGGGACGCAGAATCGAGGCAGCGGGACACCAGGCCTCTCGTGGGACGGGCCTCCCGTGCGGCGGACGGAGCCCTTGTGGACCTCTCCAACGTGATCCTGCGCCTGGTGGTCACTGACCTTCCCACCTCGACGCTCTGGTACCAGCGGCTGCTGGGCGTCGACCCGATGGAGCCGGACGACGGCGCCTCCGTCTTCGTGCTGACACCGACTGCTGTGCTGCACCTGGTGGAGGAGGACGAGCTGACCAGCACCGCGCCGGGCTGCGGGCTGACCCTGCGGGTCCCCGACCTCGCCGGCGCCCTCGCCGAGGTGGACGGGCTGGGGATCCCGCGCACCGAGGTGGTGACGCTCGGCGAGAACGCCGGGATGTTCACGCTCCAGGACCCCGATGGCCGGGAGGTCGCCGTCCTGCAGATCGCGGCCTGATCCGCGGCCCCCGCCCCCTGCGCGAGCCGTCAGTCCAAGTAGTCCCGCAGCACCTGCGACCGCGACGGGTGCCGGAGCTTGGACATGGTCTTGGACTCGATCTGGCGGATCCGCTCACGCGTCACGCCGTACACCGCGCCGATCTCGTCGAGGGTCCGCACGCGTCCGTCGGCCAGGCCGAACCGCAAGGACACGACCCCGGCCTCACGCTCCGACAGGGTGTCGAGCACGCCGTGCAGTTGGTCGCGGAGCAGCCGGAACTGGACCATGTCGGCAGGCGCGATCGCCTCGGAGTCCTCGATGAGGTCGCCGAACTCGGACTCCCCCGCCTCGCCCAGCGGCGCCTGCAGCGAGATCGGGTCGCGCGCGTGCTTGAGGGCGGACTCCACCTTCTCGGGTGTGAGGTCGAACTCGGCCGCCGTCTCCTCGACGGTGGGCTCGCGGCCGAGCTCCTGGATCATCTGCTTCTGCCAGCGCGTGAGCTTGTTGATGAGCTCGACCATGTGCACGGGGATGCGGATGGTCCGCGACTGGTCGGCCATCGCGCGCGTGATCGACTGGCGGATCCACCACGTGGCGTAGGTGGAGAATTTGAAGCCCTTGGTGTAATCGAACTTCTCCACGGCCCGGATCAGGCCCCCATTCCCCTCCTGGATGAGGTCGAGGAATGGCATGCCGCGCCCGGTGTACCGCTTGGCGATGGACACGACGAGCCGCAGATTCGCCTCGAGGAGGTGGTTCTTGGCGCGGCGCCCGTCTTGGGCGAGCCATTCGAGCTCGCGTCGCGTCGCGCGCGTGGGCAGGTCCGGGTTCTCCAGCAGGTGGGTCGCGTACATGCCCACCTCGACGCGCCCGCCCAGCTCGACCTCCTGCACGGCGTCGAGCAGCTTGACCCGCCCGATGAGGCGGAGGTAATCCTTGACCGGGTCGGCCGAGGCCCCCGCTGTGAGCACCACGGGCGCGGGGTCGTCCTCCGCGGGCTGGTCCGAGAGCACGTACTCGTGCGCGCTCTCGTCGAGCTCGCCGACACCCTGCGCCGCCACCGCCGTGGCGGCCGCCGTCTCCGTGCCGCTCGCCTCAACCAGCGCGATGCCCATGGACCAGACCCCTTTCGAAGAGAATCACCGCCGCGACGCGCGGCGTGCATGCGCCTGTGGCCAACGGGGGCGTCCGAAGAACGTCACCGGGCGCGCAAATCCTCGTCGTGGGACGGGCCGCAATGCCTGTTGATGATAACACAGCGGAAAAGAGCGGCATTGTTCGCCGCATTTCTGTGGCCCTGATTGCGGAGTGGCAACAAATGTGCCCGGCACGCATTCTCGCGGGTGGCGCGCGTGGGCGCCCGCCAGGCGGCCGCTCGTCGACGGCGGCCGCGCCGGGGCGCGGGCGGGCCCGGCACGTCAGAGCGACGCAGCACAATGGCTGTCCCCCGCTGTCCGTCCGCGCCCTCGCGCGCCCGCCATCCGCAAGGAGTCCCCTCCACCGTGCGCAGCATCATCAGGGTCCTGAGCTCCACTCGAGAGCTGTGGCCCTTCTACGTCGGAATCATCGTGTGCTCGGTGGCCGTCACCGGCACCGCGCTCCTGACGCCGTTCGTCATCGCTGCCGCGACCGATCACGTCGTGGCGGTCAGCCAGGGCGCCGCGTCCGGCGTCTCGACCGTGGTGTGGCTGGCGGCCGCGCTGCTCGCCGCCGAGCTCGCGACCACCCTGCTGAGCAATATCGGCGGCTATCTGGGCGACGCGATGGCCGCCCGGCTGCGGGCGATCCTGTCGAGCAGGTACTTCGCGAAGCTGCTGTCCCTGCCGCAGCGCTACTTCGACGACGAGCTGACCGGCGCGGTGATCAACCGGCTGTCGCGCTCCATCACCGAGGTCACCGGCTTCCTCAACATGTTCGCGAACATGTTCTTCCAGATGGTGCTCACCGTCGTGGCGGTGCTCGCGGTGACGGCCTACTACTCGTGGCCGATCGCTGTGCTGCTCGCCTCCATCTACCCCCTGTTCATGTGGCTGACCACCAAGACGAGCACACGTTGGCAGGCACTGGAGACGGAGAAGAACCGCGAGCTCGACCTCGCGGGCGGCCGCTTCGCGGAGGTCATCGGGCAGATCCGCGTGGTCAAGAGCTTCGCCCAGGAGCGACGCGAGCTGGCCGCCTTCACCCGCCACTACGACAGCACCGTCCAGACGACGCGGGCGCAGTCGCGCTACTGGCACCGCATGGACGCCGCCCGGCGCGGCGCGCTCAACGTGCTGTTCTTCGGCATCTTCACGATCCTGTTCGTGCAGACGGCGCGCGGCGCGTTCACCATCGGCGTGATGGTGCTGCTCATCCAGCTCGTGACGATGGCCCGCCAGCCGGTGTTCTCCATGAGCTATGTGGTCGACGCCTCGCAGCGCGCCATCGCGGGCAGCCGTGACTACTTCCGCGCGATGGACGAGCTGTCCGAGTCCGACGCCCTGGCGGCGCTGCCCGGCAGCCGCGCCGGCGCCGGGGCCGTCATCGACCGCCGTTCGGCGGAGATCGAGCTGGACGGGGTGTCGTTCGGGTACCAGGGCGGCCCCGAGGTGCTCCGTGACCTCAGCTTCACGATCCGGCCCGGGGAGCACATCGCCTTCGTCGGCGAGAGCGGTGGGGGCAAGACGACGCTGGTCAGCCTGCTGCTGCGCCTGTACGCCCCGACGGCCGGATCCATCCGCATCGGCGGCAAGGATGTCGCGGACCTGCCGCTCGAGGAGCTGCGCGCGGGCATCGGCGTCGTCTTCCAGGACCCCTCGCTGTTCTCGGGGACTATCCGGGAGAACATCGCCTACGGCCGCCCGGACGCCACCGACGACGAGGTGGTCGCGGCGGCGCGCTCCGCCAACGCCCACGAGTTCATCAGCGCGTTCCCCCAGGGCTACGACTCCCCCATCGGGGAGCGCGGCCTCAAGCTGTCCGGCGGCCAGAAGCAGCGCATCGCTGTGGCGCGCGCGATGCTCAAGGACGCGCCGATCCTCGTGCTCGACGAGGCCACCAGCTCGCTCGACTCCCGGTCGGAGCGCCTCGTCCAACAGGGCCTGGAGCGCCTCATGGCGGATCGGACGACGCTGATCATCGCCCACCGGCTGTCCACGATCTCCGCCGTGGACCGCATCGTCACGCTCAAGGACGGCCGCGTCGACGAGATCGGCAGCCCCGAGGAGCTGGCCGGGACCGACGGCATCTACGCGCAGCTGCTGGCCCTGCAGGCGTCGGCGACGAAGCGGGACCGCAAGCGGCTCCAGGAGTTCGACATCCGCGCCTGAACGACGTGCGGCCCGCCCACGGATGTGGACGGGCCGCTCGCTCGGCGGGACTACGCGTCGACGGCGATGGCCACGACGACGGGCTCGCGGCGCGACTTGCGCTTGAGGTAGTTCGACACCGCGCTGGAGATGACGTGCTCGACCTTCTCGAGGTCGTCGATGCCCTGCGCGGCGGCCTTGGCGAGCGCCCGCTCGACCTCCGCCGAGGCGTTCTCCAGGTGGATCTCATCGTGGACGAACCCGCGCGTGACGTACTCGAGCGGCTCGGCCAGCGTGTTCGTGGCCGGGTCGACGATGGCCAGCACCGTGACGAGCCCGCCGTCGCTGAGCCGGCGGCGCTCCTTGAGCGTGTCCTCGGTGGCCCGGC
>JAEWEI010000185.1 GCA_023389545.1 Actinomycetes bacterium
GCCCTGGTTCTGGCCGGGGTACCACGCGTGCACCAGGCCCTCGACGTCGTCCTGCCAGTCGGAGACCTGGGTGGCGCCGCCCGTGGTGAGGACGACGATGGTGCGGGGGTTGGCGGCCGCGACCTGCCGGATGACCTCGACCTGCCCGTTGGGCAGCTGGAGGGTCGGCAGGTCGCCGCCCTCGGAGGAGTAGTCGCGCACGAACACCACCGCGACGTCCGCGCCGGCTGCCGCCTCAGCGGCGGCGACGGCCTGCGGCGCGACGACGCCCTCGGGCGGGACCCACCCGAGCTTGATGTGCTGGGCGCCGCCGTTCCAGGCCTCGCTGGTGTCGTACACGTAGGACAGCACGACGGAGTGGGTCGAGCCGGCCTCGAGGTCGATCGGGTACGAGACGATCTGATCGGCCTCGTTGGCATTCGGTGTGAACGCCTCGGTGGTGATCACGTCGGCCCCGTCGATCGTGAGCGTGGTCGCGCCGTTCGTGACCACCTGGAGCTCGTAGGTCCCGGTGACGGGCGCCACGATCGAGCCCGACCAGCGCACCGACATGTCGGTGTCGAGGGCCTGGGGCTGGTCCGGGAAGTGCGGCGACGCCGCGTTGAACCCGGTGTAGATGAAGAATCCGCCGTTGAGCCCCGCGTAGGGCTCGGTGCGGTCGAGGTACGGGTCACCGGAGAAGTCCTGGTTGAGGTAGTACTGGGCGGTGAGCCCGCTCTCGCCCGACGCCGTCCGCAGGAAGTCCGACGGGATCGGCTGGGCGCCCCGCAGCAGGGCGACCGACGTCACGGGGTCGGAGCCGCTGGTCCAGCTCACGTCCGCACCGGCTCCTGCCCGGTCCGTGAGCCCCTCCAGTGGGGAGGTCGTCTCGGCGGGGAACTCGATGTGCGAGCTGCCGCCGCCTTGGACGATGGTGTCGGCGTCGGAGCCGATCACCGCGACCGAGTCGATCCCGTTGTCGAGCGGCAGCGCCTGGTCGTCGTTCTTCAGCAGGACGATCCCCTGCTCGGCGATCCGGGCCGAGTCCTGGTTGTGCTCGGCGTAGGGCAGCGGCTGGATCTCGAGCGGGTTGTCGAAGACGCCCAGCCCGAACATGGGCCGCAGGATGCGCAGCACCGCGTCGTCGACACGGCTGATGGGCACCGTGCCGTCGTTCACCGCGTCGATCAGCGGCCCGCAGAACTCGCAGGTCCCGGGCTGCTGGTCCGGCGTGAAGTTGCCCGGCTGCTCCTGGTCCTGGCCCGCGAGGATCTCCAAGGTGCCGTGGTTCGCGCCGTAGTCGGTGAGCACCCAGCCGTTGAACTCGTACTGGGCCTTGAGGATCTGGTTGATCAGGTAGTCGCTCCCGCAGGAGTACTCGCCGTTGACCTTGTTGAAGCCGCACATGACCGATGCCGCGTGCGACTCCTCGATCGCGATGTCGTAGGGGCGGTTGTAGATCTCTTGCTGCGCCCGCTCGTCGACCACCGCGTTGAGCCCTTGGAGCCGGTTGGTCTCCTGGGTGTAGACGGCCCAGTCCTGCAGGTTGCCGATCATCCCGCCGTAGTTCTGCGTGGTGCGGACGTAGGCGCCGCCCAGCTTGCCTTGCAGTAGCGGGTCCTCGCCGTAGGACTCGAAGTTGCGGCCGTTCTGCGCCACCCGCGCGATGTTGAGCGAGGGGGCCAGCACCAGGTTCTGCCCGGTGAGGTAGGTCTCGTCCGTCTCGACCTCGGACGCGTAGGCGGCGATGTCGGTGTCCCAGGCCGCCGCCACGCTGACGGCTGAGGGCAGCAGCGTGGACAACTGCCCGGGGACGTCGGGGTTGGCGACGCGGACGCCGTTGCGGCCGTCCGTCATGCGGAGCGACGGGATGCCCAGCCGCTCGATGGGCGCGTTGTAGAACCCGTACTGGCCGTTCAACTCGCCGTGGAGCATGTCGACCTTCTCGTCAAGGGTCATCTCCGCGAGGAGCGCCTCGGCACGTTCGGTCGCTGACTGGTCGGTGTCCCACCATTCCTGGCCGGGCCGCCAGTTGTCCCCCTTGGTGTGCTGCTGGCCTCCTCGTGGCGTGTTCCGCTCCCCTGCCACGGCCGCCGTCGTCGGCGCGGCCAGGGCGACCGCGCAGGCGGCGGCGGCCAGGACGCGCCACGGCGGTGATAGTCGTGCTTGTCGCATCGGACACTCCCTCGTGTCGGGGGGCCGCGCGGCGGATGAACGTCGCTACGGCGCTCACGCGGCGCCCCAGAGGCGATTCACACTATTTCACCCGATATTTCCGTGCCAACGGTAAGGCCGGTCTGGTATAGGGCCGCAGGTCAACGCACGAGGTCCGCCTCCCGGGCGCCCAGATGGACGACGCCGCCCTCCACCCCGGCCACCTGTGTCGACGACGCGAACAGATGCCGGCCGCCCCAGCCGTGCCTGTCGATCCGCACATAGCCGACACGCGCGAGCTCGTCCCTGGCCTGCCGAGGGAGCCGCTCCTCGTCGGTGAGCGCCGCGGCCACGGCGCCGATGATCCCCCCGCCTCCCCCGGCCTCCTGTCCGCGCGCCGTCACCGCGTCCGGGTCGCCCATCCGCACGAAGCCGACCTTGCCCACCTCATGCCCCTCCACGTCGACGACCTTCATCCCCTCCCGCACGTGCGCGATCGGGCCCGGGTCGTCGAACGGCATTCCCTCAGTCATCTCGGCCCTCTCGTCGGGCGGGCGAGCGTCCGCTCACCTGCGATTCCACGGTATGCCCGGGATGTCCGAGGCGCCCGGCCGCATCCTGCGCAGCCACCCGGCCTCATCCTGCAGACCCGGGGCATCCCTCCTAGGTTCGCTGCATGAGCACAACCACGCTGATGCTGGTCAGGCATGGCGAGAGCCAGGCCAACGTCGCCGCCGCGGCAGCCGACGCCGCGGGGGCCGAGGTGATCGACGTGCCCGCGCGGGACCCGGATGTGCTGCTCTCCGAGCTCGGCGTCAGCCAGGCCGAGGCGCTGGGCAGGTGGCTGGAGGCCCTTCCGGCCGCGGACCGCCCACAATCCGTGTGGTGCTCGCCCTACGCACGCGCCGTCCAGACCGCCGAGCTCGCGATGGGCGCCTCGGGGATCGGCCTGCCCATCCGCGTCGACGAGCGGCTGCGAGACCGGGAGCTCGGCGTGCTCGACGCGCTGACAGCGCACGGCGTGGAGGCCCGGATGCCCTTCGAGGCGAACCGTCGGCGGTGGGTCGGCAAGTTCTACTACCGGCCGCCCGGTGGCGAGTCCTGGGCGGACGTCGCACTGCGGGTCCGCTCGCTCCTGGACGACGTGGCACGGATCGAGGCCGGGCGCCGGGTGCTCGTCGTGTGCCACGACGCCGTCGTCATGGTGACGCGCTACGTGTGCGAGCAGCTCACCGAGGTCGAGGTCCTCGACGCCAACCGCACCACTCCGGTGCGCAACGCCTCCGTGACCACGCTGGTCCAGAACTCCCCTGACGGAGCCTGGACGCTGCACGACTTCAACCGCGCCGACCACCTCGACGACGTCGGCGTGCCCGCCACCGAGCACCCCGGAGACCAGCCGTGACGCCCACCCGCCCCCTTGCCCCGCCCGCATCCGGCGCCGAGCCGCACGACCCCGGTCAGGGCGTGGTCGCGGTGACGCCCGCGCTCCTGCGCTCATGGCCGCTGGCGGAGGTGTCCGGCTCGAAGGACTCGCGCGGCGCCGTGCTGGTGATCGGGGGCGCGCGCAGCACCCCCGGCGCCGCCATGCTGGCCGGCCTCGCCGCGCTGCGGGTCGGCGCCGGGCGGCTCACGCT
>JAEWEI010000242.1 GCA_023389545.1 Actinomycetes bacterium
CCCTCGGCCTCGTCCGGCCGACGGGGCGGACCGTCGGCGGCTACCGCGAGTACTCACCGCAGGACATCCGCCGGATCTTCCACGTCGAGAGCCTGCGGTCGCTCGGCCTGTCGCTGCGGGACATCGGGCGGGCCCTCGACGACCCCGGCTTCACCCCCACCGCGCTCGTCGCCGACCTGATCCGCCGCTCAGAGGAGCGTCTGCGGCGCGAGCAGGAACTCCTCGAGCGGCTGCGCGCCGTCGACTCCTCCGGGCCTGCCGAATGGGAGGACGTCCACCGGCTCGTCGAGCTGCTGCACGGCCTCGCCTCGCCCAGCCCAGCACGCCGACAGCAGACTGCACTGTCGTCGGAGGACACTCCCGCGACAGCCCGGATGCTCGCCGACGCGCTGCTCGCCGAGCCGAACACGAACGTCGCCGGTGCACTGCGGTGGGCCCTCGCGCGCGCTGGTGGCGAGGGGGTGGTGGCGGTGGCCGCCGGCTTGGACTCCGACGACGTCGAGGTGCGCCGCCGGGCGGTCTTCACCCTCGCCGGCGTCAACGGGGACGAAGCGGCGGCTGTCCTCCTGCGCGCCCTCGACGATCCTGACATGGCGGTCCGCGAGTACGCGGCCCTCGCGTTGGGCGGCAGTGGCGAGCCGGCAGCGGCGCCAGTGCTCATCGAGATGGTGGTGGCGGGGACGAAGGACGTCGAGGCGGGCGAGGCACTGGGCGCCATCGCCCGGCGGGATGATGAGGAGGCGATCGTCGCCGCGCTCGTCGAGACCCTCGCCGCCCATCCCGCCGAGCCCGCAGTGCGGCTGCGCGTGACCCAGGCCCTCGCCGAGCTGCCGGGCGACGGCGCGGCTGCGGTCCTCACCGACCTCATGCACGACCCCGATCGGGCGGTGGCACTCACCGCCACCGCAATCTCGAAAATGCGCGACCGCACCCCGCGCACCTCGGCCAACACAGCGGATGACCGGCCAGCGCCCGACGATTAGCCCCGACCAGAGCCCTTCCGCGCCTTCACCATTCCCGAGTTCTGGGATGACGCGCACATCTCCGTCCAGATACTCGCCCGGCATATCGACCCCGAGGCGGCGCCGCCCCCCGTCGCCACGCCGTCATCGACCTCTACACGTGTCTTATGCGTGAGCACATATTGCGCTTGGCATTCACTAGTCGCCCGACAGCGACACCCCACATGGGTAGCGAACCGATCACGGCCACAACCAGGGCTGGAGCTGCGCTAAGCGGCGTCGCTTGCAGCAGGCCAGGTACGTGGGCGGCGAGGAGTGCGCAGAGCAGAGCGATGGAGGAAGCGACGCGGTAACGCAGCGGCAGACTCGTCGCCAGCCAGAACACCAGAGCCTGCCCCATGCCGAGCACGAAGATCGACCAGATGGCGCCTGCGGAGGTAGAGCTCGTCACCGTCAGCGCGATCGCCACCACTGCAGTTGCCGCCAACACAAGTGATGCGATGGCGTTGGCGTACGGAGAAGTACGGGCTCCTCGATTCTCGATCGAACTCGACGCGGACGATTTCACGTGTGATCCCCCTTGATCCACTTCTACTCGTTCGACATTGAGCAGCGACCGCGACGACGCGTCGTGGCGTTGCTCCACATCG
This sequence comes from Actinomycetes bacterium, assembly GCA_023389545.1. Taxonomy (GTDB): domain Bacteria; phylum Actinomycetota; class Actinomycetes; order Actinomycetales; family Cellulomonadaceae; genus Cellulomonas_A. The sequence goes on from JAEWEI010000242.1 coordinate 1,613, forward strand.
AGCCCCATGAAACCGCATGTCGTCCGCGAACAAGCGACAGTCGGGACAAATCCATACTGCCCCCGCGCGCCAGCACCCTGGTGTGCTTTTGCCGACCGATCTTGTGTGATCTGGCTCATGCGCCTCGGCTCGCGACAAACCGGCCTCGCGCGTAGAGCCAAGAGCGCACGCGATGGATGACGGCGCCGGGGCTGTTCGGCGACGTGACCGGAGCCCCGCCCGTCGGGCCGTCACCCGAGCGCCCGCTCCACCTGCTGCACCATGTACAAGGACCGCAGCAGTGGCTCTGCTGGGTCGATGCTCGGGTCAGGCTCTGCGAACACGGACAGGCCGACCTCTCGGGCGGCGGCATGGCCCCGCTCCAACCGACACAACACCCCCAAGACAGCGGTAGTCCGGTCAGGACATAATCGGCGACCCGGTGGGCTTCCGGAAGTGAGGAGACGACCCTTTCCAGGTCCCGGACCCACGCCCGTGAGGGCGCCCCACGGTGTCCGCACCACGTCGTCTGAGCCCGAACAGCGCCATCGCCATCTCCCTAGGGGTCGATCCCGCGGCGAGCGTAGCGGCGTCCACCGACGCGAACGGTCGGCCTGCCTCGGGCAAACGGGTGGCACATCGGGCTACCGACCCGGAGTCGCCCCTGGTAGCTCCACGCCCAGGTCAGAGCCCAAGAGGCTCGTGATCAGCCGTCACGACCCCCGATATGACCGCAATGGCGCTGCGTCAGACCCCCGTGCGGCGGGGTGTTCGGGCGCACTGCGGGGCCTGCAGGAACGCGAGCACGGCGAGCACGCGCCGGTTGTCATCGTCGGAGAGCTCCAACCCGAGCTTCGTGAAGATGCCGCTGCTGAACTTGCTGACCGACTTCTCGGCGACGAACAGCTTCTCGGCGATCGCCGCGTTGCTCCGCCCCTGCGCCATGAGCTCGAGCACCTCGAGCTCGCGCGGCGAGAGCCGGGAGACGACGCCACCCGGGGCCTGGACGGCGAGCATCTGCTCCACCACCTGCGGATCCATGACCGTCCCTCCCCCGGCGACGGTGCGCGCGGCGCCGACGAACGTCTCGATGTCGGCGACCCGGTCCTTGAGCAGGTAGCCGACCCCGCCCCGCCCGTCGGCGAGGAGCTCGCGCGCGTACAGCGCCTCCACGTATTGGGAGAGCACCAGGACCGGCATCCCCGGCCGGCGGCCCCGAGCCTCGATCGCGGCGCGCAGGCCCTCGTCGGTGAACGACGGAGGCAGCCGCACGTCGACAACCGCGAGATCGGGCTCCTGCTCGGCGAGCGCGCGCCGCAGCGACGGCCCGTCGCCCACGGCCACGACATCGCAGCCGGACGCCGTCAGGAGCCGCGTCAGACCGTCGCGCAGCAGCGCCAGGTCCTCCGCTAGGACGACTCGCACGGCGCCTCCATGAGGATCTCGGTGGGGCCACCCACAGGGCTGTGGATGCTCAGTGCGCCATCGAAGGCCTGCAGGCGGTGCCGCAGGCCCGCCAACCCCGTCCCGGCGCGGGGGTCGACTCCTCCGATGCCGTCGTCGACGACCCGGATGCGCAGCACCTGTGCGTCGATCCGGAGGCTGACCTGCACGAGCGTCGCGTCGGCGTGCTTCACGGCGTTCGTCAGCGTCTCGGAGACCGCGAAGTACGCCGCTGACTCGAGCGCCGCGGCGAGCCTCCGCGGCGGGAGGTCCACCTCAACGTCGACGGGGACGGGCATGGACAGCGCGAGCGCGCGCACGGCGTCGCCGAGGCCACGCTCCGAGAGCACGGGCGGGTAGATGCCGCGCACGAGATCGCGGAGCCCGGTGAGGATGTCCCCGCTCATGTCGCGCGCCTCGAACACCAGGCGCCGCGCCTCGTCCGGGGCGGTGTCGAACATCGCATCCGCCATCCCGAGGTGCAGGGACAGGGCGATCAGTCGTGCCTGGGCGCCGTCGTGGAG
>JAEWEI010000262.1 GCA_023389545.1 Actinomycetes bacterium
CGAGCGGCTTGGTGCCGTAGGGGGTGTTGAGGGTGTCGCCGATGTACAGGGTCGACTCGTGCGGGAGCTGGTCGAGGATGGCCCGCGCGACGGTCAGCCCGCCGACGCCGGAGTCGAAGATCCCGATGGGAGCGTCGTTCACGGGAGGGAGCCTAGTCATCCCCGCCGCCCGCCTGCGTGCCTCGCCCCGTGCGCCCCAGGTCGTCGAGGAGGGCCGACATGAGCGTCTCCTGCAGCCAGCTCAACGAGACGTAGACGGCGCCGAGGTACCTGCGGACGTCGGCCTGCGGGTCGTCCTCGTCCTCCGACGGCTCGCCGTCGAGCTCGACGTACAGCGACTCGGCGTCCTCGTCCTCATGCAGGCCGAGCCGGTCGGCCAGGACGAGCCGCAGGTCCGTGAGCGTCGCGGCGACGGAGCCGCCGCGCTCGAGCGGCACCACCACGGCGTCGGACGGCCAGTCGGAGCCGGGGCCGGCGGTGAGGGCGTCCCAGAACCACGTCAGTCGTTCCACCTTGACACGGCGCAGGTCGTCCTCAGTGAGCCTGCGGAACTCGGCGGCGACCTCCTCGTCGTCCACTGAGGCGTCGGGCAGCAGCCGCCGCACGGCGTCGTCCTCGGGCGGCTCGATCTCCTGGGTGCGCAGCGACATCCCGATCATCCCCGCGGTGTCCGCGGCGCCGGGCTCGTCCGGGGCGCGCTCCTCGAGGCGCCCGGCGCCCAGCAGGTCGGCGACGTCCGCGACGACGGCGGCGAACACGCCCCGCTCCGTGGCGTCGAGCTCGGCGACCAGCGCTCCCCTCTCACGGCGGAACGCGCGCATCACTCGCCTCCCCGCTGCAGGGTGGCCCAGAGGCCGAAGGAGTGCATGGCCTGCACGTCGACCTCCATCTGCTCGCGGTTGCCCGTCGAGACGGCTGATCGGCCCTCCTCGTGGACCTGCCGCATGAGCTTCTCAGCCTTCTCACGTGGGTAGCCGAAGTAGCTCTGGAAGACGTAGGTGACGTAGCTCATGAGGTTCACGGGGTCGTTCCACACGATGGTGACCCATGCGTCACCGAGCCGCTGGCCCGTCTGGGACTCAGCAGCCTCTTCGGGCGCGATCTGGACTGACACCCGCCCACTGTAGGTGCGCCCGCCGAGGAAGTCGTCCTACGTTGAGCGCATGAGCACTCCCGAGGCCGCGGCGCCTGGGTCCGTCCCCGCCCTGTCCAGCACCCCCCGCCCGAGCACCGCGTTGCTCACCGACAAGTACGAGCTGACGATGCTGGAGGCCGCCCTCGGCAACGGCACGGCCCACCGGCGCTGCGTGTTCGAGGTGTTCACCCGCCGCCTGCCGGCCGGCCGGCGCTATGGCGTCCTCGCGGGCACGGGCCGCCTGCTGGAGGCCCTGGAGGACTTCCGCTTCGGTCCCGCGGAGCTCGACTGGCTGGCGGCCGAGGGTGTGGTGGACGACACGACACTCGACTTCCTCGCGGGATACCGGTTCACCGGCTCGATCACCGGCTACGCCGAGGGCGAGGCCTTCTTCCCCCAGTCCCCCGTGCTCGTGGTGGAGGGCACGTTCGCCGAGGCGGTGCTGCTGGAGACCCTCACCCTCTCGATCCTCAACCACGACTCCGCCGTCGCGTCGGCGGCGTCGCGGATGACCAGCGCGGCGGTCAACCGCCCCTGCCTGGAGATGGGATCGCGGCGCGCCCACGAGGAGGCGGCGGTGGCGGCGGCGAGGGCCGCCGCTGTGGCCGGCTTCACCGGGACGTCGAACTTGGAGGCGGGCCGCCGGTACGGCATCCCGACCATCGGCACCGCCGCCCACGCGTTCACCCTGCTGCACGACGACGAGGAGGCCGCGTTCGCCGCGCAGGTCGCCGCGGCCGGGCCGGGGACGACACTGCTGGTGGACACCTATGACGTGCGCGCGGGCGTCGAGCGCGCGGTGGCGGCAGCCGGCACGGCGCTGGGCGCGGTGCGGCTGGACTCGGGCGACCTGGGCGTGCTGGCCCAGGAGGTGCGCGCGCAGCTGGACGCCCTGGGGGCCCGGGACACGCGGATCGTGGTGACCTCCGACCTGGACGAGTACGCGATCGCGGCGCTGGCGGCGGCGCCCGTGGACTCGTACGGCGTGGGGACGTCAGTGGTGACCGGATCGGGCGCGCCGACCTGCGGGATGGTCTACAAGCTGGTGGCCCGCGAGGGGCGCGATGGAGAGCTGGAACCCGTGGCCAAGACGTCGCGGGCCAAGGCCGGCACGGGAGGCCGCAAGGCCGCCGCGCGGCGGCTGGGGGCTGACGGCCGGGCTGTCGAGGAGGTGCTGGTGATCGGCACGGACGCCGAGGTCTCCGCCTGGGTGTCGGATGACGAGTCGTTGCGCGCCCTGCAGGCCCCGCTCGTGGTCGACGGCGCCGTCGACCCGGCCTGGACCGGGCGGGAGGGACTGCGCCGGGCAGCAGAAAGGCACCGGGCCTCCCGTGATGAACTGCCACGGGGGGCCCGGCGCCTGTCCGCGGACGAGGCCGCGGTTCCGACGGTGACGCTGCGCCTGGGCGGCTGAGACGAGCAGGGGGCTGCGCTCATCGCCTCGGGGGCAGCGCCCCGTTAGATCCTTGCGCCGCGACCACGCCCCACGAGCCCGAGGATCAGGCTGACGACGAGGACGATGACGCCGATCCAGATGAGGAACTGCCCGATGTTCGTGGCGACGCCCAGGATGACCAGGACGGCGCCGACGATGATGAGGAGGAGCCAGGACGGCATAATGCACACCCTTTCGCTGTTCTCGGATCCGACCCCCGGGGGATCCGGGGTCGGTGGCACGTCGAAAAGACTGGCATCGCCGCGGGCCTTCGGCATCCCGAGGACAAGAGTTGCGAATCGGGCGACTTTTGCTAAGTAGGCAGATGTCCAGCGCGCTGACCTGCGAAAACGCAAGTCAACACCGTGTCCAGCATGCGAGATTGACAGGGGTGCCCGGCGCGCTCAGCGCTTGCCGACGAACCAGGCGCGCAGCAGCTCGATCCGGGCCGTGAGCTGGCCAGGATCCGCGAGCGCCACCTCCGGGCCCCCGCACCGGCGCCGCAGCTCGGTGTGCACGGCGCCGTGCGGCTGCCCGCTGCGACGAGCCCACGCGCCGACGAGCTGGGCCAGCTCCTTGCGCAGCTCGGCCTGCCGGCGGTGGTCCATCTCGGCGAGCTGCTCCGCCTGCTCCTGCGCCGACCTGCCCCGGCGCCGGCCGCTCTGCTGCTCGGCCTGGCGCTGCTTGAGCAGCGTGGTCACCTGGTCCGCGTCGAGCAGCCCCGGCAGGCCCAGGAAGTCCAGCTCCTCATCCGAGCCGACATCGGCGCCGGTGCCGAACTCGCCACCGTCGAAGAGCACGCGATCAAAGGACGCCTGCGCCTCGAGCGCCTCGAAGGACCCCTGCTTGCCGTCCGGGCCGACCGCGTCCGGGCCGTTGCGCTCGGAGTTCGCCGCGGCGAGCAGCGCGTCCTCGGGTGAGAACACGTCGCCCTGCTCCTCGGCGGTGAGCGGGCGGTCCAGCGCGTGGTCCCGCTCCTCCTCGAGCGTGTTCGCCAGCGCCAGGAGCTGCGGGACGCTCGGCAGGAACACCGAGGCCGTCTCCCCACGCCGCCGGGCGCGGACGAACCGGCCGACGGCCTGCGCGAAGAACAGCGGCGTCGAGGTGCTGGTCGCGTAGACGCCGACGGCGAGCCGCGGCACGTCGACCCCCTCGGACACCATGCGCACCGCCACGAGCCAGCGGGAGTCGGACGCGGAGAACTCGTCGATCCGGTCGCTCGCGCCGTCGTCGTCCGAGAGCACGACGGTGGGCGACTTCCCGGTGATCCGGGCCAGGTGGCCCGCATACGCCCGCGCGTCGTTCTGGTCGGTGGCGATCACCATGGCCCCGGCGTCGGGCACGGAGCGCCGCACCTCGGTGAGCCGCCGATCGGCCGCCGCCAGCACCGAGGGGATCCACTCGCCGTTCGGGTCCAGCGCGGTGCGCCACGCCTGCGCGGTGAGGTCCTTCGTCATGGCCTCGCCCAGGCGGGCGCTGACCTCGTCGCCGGCCTTGGTGCGCCAGCGCATCGCGCCGCTGTACGACAGGAAGATCACCGGCCGCACCACGTGGTCGCGCAGCGCGTCGCCGTAGCCGTACGAGTAGTCCGACACGCTGCGGCGGATGCCGTCCCTGCCGCGCTCATAGTTGACGAACGGGATCGCCGCGGTGTCCGAGCGGAATGGGGTGCCCGTCAGGCCCAGGCGACGGGTGGCGCCCTCGAATGCCTCGCGCACGGCGTCGCCCCACGACAGCGCGTCTCCGCCGTGGTGTATCTCGTCGAGGATGACGAGCGTGGGCGCCGCCGACGTGCGCGCCGCGTGCAGCGCGGGCTTGGACGCGACCTGCGCGTACGTCAGCGCCACGCCGTCGAAGCCGTGCCCGTGCCGGCCCTGCGCGTTGGTGAAGTTCGGGTCGATCTTGATGCCGACGCGGGCCGCGGCATCCGCCCACTGCCGCTTGAGGTGCTCGGTGGGCGCGACGACGGTGACCCGCCGCACCACGCCAGCCTCGAGCAGCTCGGTGGCGATGCGCAGCGCGAACGTCGTCTTGCCGGCGCCCGGGGTGGCCACCGCAAGGAAGTCGCGCGGGTTGCGGACGCGGTACAGCTCAAGCGCCTCGGCCTGCCAGGCGCGCAACTTCCCCGCCGTGCCCCACGGGGCACGTGCAGGGAACGCCGGCGGCAGATTCGATGCCGCCGACGACGATGCGTGGCTGTTGGCGGATGACGCTGGCTGGCGGAGCGCGCTCACTTCCCGCCGGAGGAGTCGCCCGACCCCTTGCCGCGCCCGAACCCGCCCCAGCGCCTACCCCCGCCGGAACCGCCGGAGTCCCCGGAGCCGCCGTCCTGCGGCTCGCGCAGGCCCTCGTAGATCTCCTTGCACTGCGGGCACACGGGGAACTTGTTCGGGTCGCGGCCCGGGACCCACACCTTGCCGCACAGCGCGATCACCGGGCTGCCGCTGATCGCGGAGTCGAGGATCTTCTCCTTGCGCACGTAGTGCGCGAAACGCTCGTGGTCGCCAGGCTCGACCTGCTCGGTCGTCTCCGTGCGCTCTAGGACGCTGGTGGAGGTGCCCGCGCCCGGGTCCGAGCTGAACGGGTCGTCCGGTTCGACAGGGAAAGGCTGGGGCTCACTCATGCCCACGAGTCTACGGCGGCCCGCCCACGAGGCGGCCCGCGTCCGTGGACGTGGCGTCGTCGGGTTCCGTCACAGTCCCTGCCAGGACGGCTTCTCCGCGTACGCCTCCCGGTAGTAGGACGCGAGCTGCAGCCGGCTTGCCGCGCCCTCGTCCACCAGCACCGTCACGTGCGGGTGGTGCTGCAGCACCGTCGCCGGCCACAGCACGCTCACCGGCCCCTCGACGAGCTGGTGGACCGCCTCCGACTTGGCCCGGCCCAGCGCGATCAGCACCAGGTGGCGCGCCTGCATGATCGTGCCCAGGCCCTGCGTCAGGCAGTGCCGTGGCACCGCGTCGACGTCGCCGTCGAAGAACCGGGCGTTGTCAGCGCGGGTCCCGGCGGTGAGGGTCTTGAGCCGCGTCCTCGAGGCCAACGACGATCCCGGCTCGTTGAACGCCACATGCCCGTCGGCCCCGATGCCCAGCAGCTGCACGTCGACCCCGCCCGCGGCCACGATCGCCATCTCGTAGGCGGTGCACGCCGCCGGGATGTCCTCGGCGTGGCTGTCCAGGCCGTGCACGTCCCCCGGGGAGAAGTCGACCCGCGAGACCAGCTCCTGCTCGATGACGTTGCGGTAGCTGCGGGGGTCGTCGGCGGGCAGTCCCACGTACTCGTCGAGCATGAACGCCTCGACCCCCGCGAAGGACAGGCCCTCCTCCTGGTGCCGCCGCGTCAGCTCGTCGTACACCGCGAGCGGGCTGGACCCCGTCGCGAGCCCGAGCACAGCCCGCGAGCCGATCGCCGCGCGTGAGCGCACACGCTCCTCGATCACGTCCGCGGCGAGTCGCGCGAGCTCCGCGCCGTCACCGATCACCACCTCCATGAGGCCTCCCCTCGTCCTACCAGTGCAGCACCGACAGCTCCGACTGGCACACCTGCCGGAGCCAACAGCACCCTGTTCTCGAGCTTCATCGACGCCAGGAACGGCGACGCCTCGGCCTCTCGCGCGAGCGAGCCTGCCACAGCCTCGAGCAGCGGCGCGCCCAGCTCGCTCACGCCGCCTCCGATCACGATGCGCTCGACGTCGCAGGTCAGGACCAGGAGGCGGACCGCCGACCCCACCGCCCACGCGACCTCGTCGCGCAGCGCGACGGCTCGCGGGTCGCCCGCTGCGGCGGCCTCGAAGAGCTCGGCGGCAGCGGGGCGGCCGCTGCTCGGCCACACGGCGGCGATCCCGCTGCCCGAGGCGTACCGCTCCAGGCAGCCTCGCTGGCCGCACTCGCAGGGCCGCCCGCCCGGGACGAGCGTCACATGCCCGATCTCACCTGCCGAGCGCGCGGCGCCCCGTCGCAGCGTCCCGTCGAGCAGCAGCCCGGCAGCCACGCCCGTGCCGAGCGCCAGGAACGCGAGATCGCGCACCGGCTCGGGCGCCAGGTGGGCCGCGCCGAGCACCGCGGCGTTCAAGTCGTTCTCCAGCAGCACGGGGACCCCGCCGAGCGCGTCGCCGAGGAGCTCGGCGA
>JAEWEI010000271.1 GCA_023389545.1 Actinomycetes bacterium
GATCGCGTGCTCCCCTGACCGACCGCCGAAGAGCAGCAGGACGCGAGGCCGTGCCCCGGTGTCCGGGGAAGCGGGAATGTCGTGGGGTTGCGTGCTCGTCTCCATCGCGTGCGACCTTACCGCGCGCGACGCCGCAGCCCGGCCGGACCGGACATCTCGACCCGGCCCGGCTCCCCGCCCAGTGCCCGCCCAGTGCCCGCCCGGCGCCAGCGATCCTCGGCGCGAGTAATCTGCGCGTATGCCGCACGAGCCTGCCGACCTGTCCCCCTCGACCGTCGCGGTGACGGCTGGCCGGCCCGTCCGGGCGCAGGGCTCCCCGGTGAACCCGCCGTTGGTGCTGTCCTCGACGTACATCTCGACGGGCGTCCCCGGGCCCGACGAGCTGCTGTACGCGCGGGCGGGCACCGAGACCTGGCAGCCGTTCGAGGAGGCCCTGGCGGCGCTTGAGGGATCGACCCGTCCGGGCCTCGTGTTCGGCTCGGGGATGGCGGCCATCGCGGCGGCTTTCTCCCTGGTCCCGGTCGGCGGGCGTGTCGTCATGCCTCGCCACTCATATCAGGTGACCCTCGGCTACGCCCATGAGCTCACTGAGCGGTCGTCCGTCGAGGTGGTCCTCGTCGACATCGACGACACCGCCGCCGTCCTCGCCGAGGTGTCGGCAGCCCCCACGTCGATGCTGTGGGTCGAGTCGCCCACGAACCCGATGCTGGAGGTCGCGGACCTGCCCGCGCTGGTGGCGGGCGCCCACGCCGCGGGCGCCCTGGTGGCCGTCGACAACACGTTCGCCACACCGCTGGGCCAGCGCCCGCTGTCGCTGGGCGCTGACCTGGTGGTCCACTCAGTGACCAAGTACCTCGCGGGCCACAGCGACGTGGTCCTGGGCGCGGTGCTCACCGACGACGAGGCACTGCACGCCCGCGTGCTGGGCTACCGCACGATGCACGGCGCCATCGCGGGCCCGTTCGAGGTGTGGCTGGCGTTGCGCGGGCTGCGCACGCTGGCCCTGCGGGTGGAGCGCTCACAGGCGACCGCCGCCGAGCTCGCCCGGCGTCTCGCCGAGCACCCGGACGTGCTGGAGGTGCGACACCCGAGCCTGCCGGGCGACCCGGGCCACGAGCGCGCGGCGCGGCTGATGAACGGGTTCGGGTCGATCATCGGGGTGCGCCCGCGCGGCGGTGCGGACGCGGCCGACGCGGTGACCCGCGCGGTGCGGCTCTGGGCGCCCGCGACGAGCCTGGGCGGGGTCGAGTCGACGTTGGAGCGCCGGCGCCGGTTCGCCACGGAGTCGCTGACCGTGCCCGAGGACCTGCTGCGCCTGTCGGTGGGCATCGAGGACGTCGAGGACCTGTGGACCGACCTGGACCAGGCTCTGCGTTCCACGCGTCCGACAGCGTAGAGCGGCCGTCCACAAAGCCAGAGCAAGGGGAATAGCAAGAACGGCCCTTGTGCCGCGATATCCGGTGCGCTAATTTCACCCGCAATCAGCGCGCAGGAGATGCTGGATTCAGGGGAACACATGAAAGCACTCTCACGCCGGTTGTCGGCTTTTGCCGCCGTGGCCGCGATCGGACTTGTCACCGCCTGCGGGGGTCCCCAGCCTGCGGCAGTCCCCCACAGCCCGAGCCAGACACTGAGCGCGGAAGATCACACCGACATCGCGGCGGCGCTCGCCCAGTCTGCGACGAACCTCGGCATCACAGACCCCCAGCAGGTCGATGTCATACGCGTCGTGCCCGCCGCCGACTACTTCAGCACCCAGGTCGCCTGCCTGCATGACCAGGGCTTCGACGGGGCAGCGTTGAGCGCCGGCGGAAACGGCGTCGAGATCGAGCTCGCCGGCGCCAGTCAGCTCGACGCCTACAACCTGGCGACGTACACCTGCAGGGCGAAGTACCCGAAGGACCCGGCCCAGGACGAGTCGCGCATGACCCGCGAGCAGAAGCTGATCGCGTACGACTACCTCACCAAGCGCCTGGTCGAGTGCCTCATCGAGCACGGCTACACGATCCGCGACATCCCAACCCAGGAGACGTTCTTGGGCTCGTGGGACACCGGCGCATGGAATCCGTACGCCCAGCTCGCGAACGTGGCCACGCCCGAAGACGTCCTTCTGGCATGCCCACAAGACACCCCGCCAGAACTCATCTGGGGGAAATAGAGGCGTCCTGAACCGGATTGCCGCGATCGACCCGTGCTGCGGCTGGACAGGCCGCAGGCGGCGCCGGCTAGACCCGCTCGGCCTTGTGCGGGCGGGACAGCAACAGCGGGGCGAGCTCCTCGACGGGCAGGCCCTCGTGCAGCACCTGCACCACGGCGGCGGTGATGGGCATCTCCACGTCCACGGACCGGGCGAGCTCGAGCACCGAGCGGGAGCTCTTGACGCCCTCGGCCGTGCCGCCGGTGGCCTCGAGCGCCTCGGCGAGGGTCATCCCACGCCCCAGGTGCACGCCGAGCGTGTGGTTCCGGGAGTCGGGCGAGGCGCACGTCGCCATCAGGTCGCCCAGGCCCGCCAGCCCGGGGAAGGTGGCCGGCTGCGCGCCGAGCGCGAGGCCGAGCCGGCTGATCTCGACGAGGCCGCGGGTGATCACCGTGGCCATGGTGTTGTACCCGAGGCCGCGGCCCTGCGAGATGCCGACCGCGAGCGCGATGACGTTCTTCACGGCGCCGCACAGCTCGACGCCCACCACGTCGTCGTTCGTGTAGGGCCGGAAGT
>JAEWEI010000279.1 GCA_023389545.1 Actinomycetes bacterium
GTTCACCGTCAGCTCCGACAGCCGCCACGACGAGCGCAGCAGCGGGTCGAGCATCGTCTGCCAGCTGCGCGCCCCGGCCATGGAGCTCGTCTGCGCGACATCGCCCACGATGGTCATCGACCGTGTCGGCACGCGGCGCAGCAGCATCCGCCACGCCATCGACGACAGCTCCTGCGCCTCGTCCACCACGACGTGGCCGTAGGTCCACGTCCGGTCTGCGGCGGCACGCTCGGCGGTGGTCAGGCGGGGGCCGGTGGCGGCGAACCGGTCCGCGAGCATCTCTGCTGAGACCAGGCCGTCGCTGCCGCTGGACTGCAGCACCCTCCGGGCGTAGTCGACCTCCGCGTCTCGGCGCGCGGCATCCGCCCGGGCCTGGGCGCGGGCCGCCTGGTCGTCCTCGCCCAGCAGCTCCGCGGCCTCGTCGAGCAGGGGCACGTCCGCCGCTGTCCACTCGGCGTCGGGGGAGCGCTGCAGCAGGCGCCGCTCGTGCCTGGACAGCTCCGGCGCCGCGGCGTCGAGCCGGTACGGCTTGCTGAACAGGTCGCGGACCAGACCTTGGGGGGTGAGCGGCATCCAGGCGAGGTTGAGCGCGATCCGCACCTCGCGCGTCGTGCGCAGCTCCTCGACGATCTCGGCGCGGTCCTCGGGCGCCAGCGGCGAGCCGAGCTGCGCGATGTACTGGTCGGCGAGCCGGGAGAGCATGTCCCGCACGAATGACGTGCGCGCCAGGTTGTGCGGGCGGTTGCCCCGGCGGGCGCGGGCGATGGCCGACGCGACGTGCGCCGGCTCGATCACAACGATCCGGCCGTCCACCGAGATCTCTTGGGCCTCGCGGGGCGTCCGCTCACGCTGGCGCACCGCGCGCTCGATGATGCGCGCCCACACCGCGCGGCCCTTGATCTCGCCCACCTCGTCGGACTCGACGCCCGGCGCGACGACGCCCGGGAACAGCTCCGCGATCGTGGACGTGACGACGCCCGTCTCCCCGAGGGACGGGAGCACCTGGTCGATGTAGCGCAGGAAGGTGCGGCTGGGGCCGACGAGCAGCACGCCCGAGCGCTCCAGCAGCCGCCGGTGGGCGTACAGCAGGTAGGCGGCGCGGTGCAGCGCCACAGCCGTCTTGCCGGTGCCCGGCCCGCCCTGCACCACGAGAGAGCCCTGCAGCTCGGAGCGGATGATCGCGTCCTGCTCCGCCTGGATCGTGGCGACGATGTCGGCCATGTGCCCGGTGCGCCCGGCGGCCAGCGACGCCAGCAGGGCGCCCTCGCCGGAGAGGGTGGACACGGAGGCGGCGCCGTCGGAGCCCTCAGCGAAGTGGTCCAGGTCGAGCACCTCGTCCTCGACGCCAGTGACGGAGCGGCCCCGCGTCACCAGGTGGCGGCGGCGCACCACGTCGTCGGGCTGTGCCGCGGTCGCGCGGTAGAACGCCTGCGCGGCGGGCGCCCGCCAGTCAGTGAGCATCGACGCGTGCTCGGCGTCCGTCAGCCCGATGCGCCCGATGTAGCGCCGGGCGCCGTCCGCGAGGTCGAGGCGGCCGAAGGCGAGGCGCTCCTCCACCGATTCGAGCTGGGCGAGCCGGTCCTCGTAGAGCGTCGCAAAGGCGTCGCGCTCGCTGCGGTTCTGCGGCGACCCCGAGGGGCCGTGCCGCCTGACGTCCACCAGCCGGTCGCGGGTCTGGTCCCGGAGGGCGTCGAGCCGGCCATAGAGCCTGTCGACCATCTCCTGCTCGTCACGAAGCTCCGACTCGATGCCCGCCACATCCACCGCCCTCTCCGTCCCGACACCCCGTCGCCCACGCAGAACGTCGCGCGGGGCAGCCGTCCATTATCCGGCACACCAGCCGATGTCCGCATCGCGTTGGATGTCCGAATCGCTCGGGCGGCTCCCATGCGGGGGCTCTACGCTTCGGGCGGACGACCGACGAGAGGACCCCCGTGACCGACATCGCACCGGCGCCGCCGTTGGCGGTGCCATCGCCCGTCCTGCCGACGCCCGACGGGGCGTTCCGCGTGCTGCTCGTCGAGGATGACGACGGCGACGCGTTGCTCGTCGAAGAGGGCCTGCGCGACGCGGGCCTCGACGCGTCACTCGTCCGGGCTCGGACGCTCGACGAGGCAATCGAGCGGCTCGACTCCGACTGTGTGCTGCTGGACCTCGGCCTGCCGGACTCGATGGGCCTGGGCGCCCTGCAGCGGCTGCTCGCCGCGGGGGCCCCAGCCGTCGTCGTGCTCACCGGCCTGTCCGGGGGGGACCTCGGGCTCGAGGCCGTCGCGCAGGGCGCGCAGGACTACCTGGTCAAGGGCGAGGCCGACAGCGCGACCATCGGGCGTTCGGTGCGGTACGCCGTTCAGCGCCGCCGGCTGGAGGTCGCCGACCGGGCGCTCTACCGCAGCCTGGTGCGCGCGGAGGAGACCAACCGGCTGGAACGCGCGCTGCTGCCCACCCCCGCGGTCGTCGACGACCATCTCCACGTCAGCGTCGGTTACCGGGCAGGGCGCGACGGGCTGCTCGGCGGGGACTTCTACGACGTTGTCGAGCGGGACGACGGCAGCGTGCTCGCCCTGGTGGGCGACGTGTGCGGGCACGGGCCGGATGAGGCGGCATTGGGCGCGACCCTGCGCACGGCGTGGCGCACCCTGGTGCTCGCCGAGGCGGGCCCCGCGGAGATCCTGCCGCTGCTGGAGCGCGTGCTCGTGGCGGAGAGGTCCCGGCCCGAGGTCTTCACCACCGTGTCGATGCTCCATGTCGCGCCGGACCGCGCCAGCGCCGATCTCTACCTCGCCGGGCACCCGGTCCCGCTGCTCATCGGCGAGCGCAGCCAGCTCCTGCCGTCGACAGCCCGGGGGAGGGCTCTGGGGATACCCGTCACGGGAGGCTGGCGCCCGCTCCGGCTCGAGCTCGGCGCGCAGTGGCGCGTGATGATGTACACCGACGGAGTGCTGGAGGCCACCATTCGCGAGAGCTCGGACCGGATCGGCAAGGAGGGGCTGCTGTCTCTCGTCGACGCCGCGCTGTCCCGCGGGTCCGCAGACCTGGTCGCCGACGTGCTGCACGACGTCCATGCGCTGCACGGGGGCGAGCTCGTGGACGACGCCGCGCTCGTCGTGCTCGGGTGGGGCGCATGAGCCCGGCGCTCTCGCTCCCGGCCGGCTCCACGACTCTGCGGTCGCGGCTCGGCCAGATGCTGATGGCCGCGGGCGTCCTGCTCGGCTTGGTGGTCGGGGCGGCTGGCGTCGCCCTCACGCAGGTGGTGGAGCTGCAGGAGCGGGTGACCGTCGTCCACTTCGACGCCATCACGCGCGCCGACGGGGCCTACGTCCGCCTGGTCGACGCGGAGACCGCAGTGCGCGGCTACGTGCTCACAGGCGACGCGGTCACCCTCGAGCCCTTCGAGCGGGCCGCCGACTCGGCGACCGCGTTCCAGTCCCTGGCCGAGGAGTCCGACACGCGGGGCTTCCCGGACGCCGCGACGACCGCGGCGCGCGTCGCAGCCGACGAGTCGGTGCGCTGGCAGGAGGAGTTCGCCGAGCCGCTCATCGAGCAGGTAGCCGCGCAGGGGCCGGCGTCGGTGACCCCCGAGCAGATCGAAGGCGGGCGCAGGCTGTTCGACGAGGCCCGGTCCGGCGTCGAGGACTACCTCGCCGAGCTGCGGCAGCTCCGAGACGACACCGGCGACGACCTCGCCACCTGGACCACCATCCTGTCGGCCTCCGTGGTGGTGCTGGTGCTCGCCGCGCTCGCCGTTGGCGTCACCCTCTGGGTGCTGCTGCGCCGCTGGATCACCGCGCCGGTCGCCGCGCTCGCGGCGGACGCGCGGGCCGTGAGCTCGGGCGACCTGTCCCACCCCGTGGTGGCCACCGGCCCGGGGGAGATCGCCGGCCTCGCCCTCGACATGGAGCGCATGCGGCGCGCGCTCGTCGACCAGCTCGGCGCGCTGGAGGAGTCGTCCCGCGAGGTCGCGCTCGCCCATGAGCTGCTCACCGAGCAGGCCGAGGAGCTGCGACGCTCGAACCGCGACCTCGAGCAGTTCGCGTATGTCGCGTCGCATGACCTGCAGGAGCCGCTGCGCAAGGTGGCGAGCTTCACCCAACTGCTGCAGAAGCGCTACGGCGGGCAGCTCGACGACCGGGCGGACGAGTACATCAACTTCGCCGTCGACGGCGCCAAGCGCATGCAGCAGCTGATCCAGGACCTGCTGGGCTTCTCGCGGGCCGGGCGCGGCGGCGGAGTGCAGGGGCCCGTCGACCTGGCCGACGCGCTCGCGCAGGCTGTCGACAACCTCGACGAGGCCGTCAGCGACGCGCACGCCCAGATCACGGTCGGTGAGCTGCCGGTGGTGAACGGCGAGCGGGCGCTGCTCGTCCAGCTCCTGCAGAACCTCGTCGGCAACGCGGTGAAGTTCCGCCACCCCGATCGGGCGCCGGAGATTCGGATCACGGCCCACCAGGTGGGAGACTCCTGGGAGCTACGGTGCACCGACAACGGGATCGGCATCGATCCGCAGTACGCGGACCGGGTCTTCCTGATCTTCCAGCGGCTGCATCCGAAGGACGTGTACGAGGGCACCGGGATCGGCCTGGCGCTCTGCAAGAAGATCGTCGAGTTCCACGGCGGTCGCATTTGGATCGACCCGGCGCAGAGTGTCGGCACCAGCATCCGCTGGACGCTGCCCGCCTCGCCGGCCCGCGACAACTGACCGACTCTGGTCGGGACAAGGCTGAGGAGAACGAGTGCCGCACTCGCAGAACGACATCGACGTCCTGCTCGTCGAAGACGACCCGGGCGACGTCCTGATGACGCGGGAGGCGTTCGCGGACAACAAGGTGACGAACCGCCTCTCGGTCGTCTCTGACGGTGTGAGCGCGCTCGAGTACCTCCGCAAGGAGGGCGAGTACGCGAACGCCACCACGCCGGACCTGATCCTGCTCGACCTCAACCTGCCCCGGATGGACGGGCGCGAGGTGCTGTCGGCGTTGAAGCAGGACGAGCGCCTGCGCTCGATCCCCGTCGTGGTGCTGACCACCTCGGAGGCTGAGGAGGACATCGTCCGCAGCTACTCGCTGCACGCGAACGCCTACGTGACGAAGCCGGTGGACTTCGACCGGTTCATCGAGGTCGTGCGCCAGATCGACGAGTTCTTCGTCACTGTCGTCCGGCTGCCCGGCCGCTGAACGGGCCGTGACCTGCGCGGGAGTCGGCTGACCACGCGGCGAGACGGTCGGCGCCCTCGGGAAGACATGCGCGTCACAGGGTGTTGACCAGGTGGGCAGCGGCGCATGCGCTGCCCGAGTCGGCACGAGAGTGAGGACCCATGCTCGACCCGAGCGAGATCTACGACGTGGACCCTGTGGTCGCCGCCGAGGTGACCGCGCGCGCCGCGCTCGGCTCCGGACCTGTGCTGGTGCACGCCCTCCAGGGCTTCGTGGACGCGGGCGCCGCTGGGCGCAAGGCCGCTGAGCACCTGACCGAGAACCTCACCACCGCCCGCCTCGCGACGTTCGACGTCGACCAGCTCATCGACTACCGCTCGCGGCGCCCGACCATGACCTTCGACTCGAGCGCCTGGACGGAGTATGACGAGCCCTCGTTGGCTGTCGACCTGGTGCGGGACGTCGAGGGCGCGTCCTTCCTGCTGCTGCACGGCTCCGAGCCCGATGTGCAGTGGGAGCGGTTCACCGCCGCGGTGCGCCAGATCGTCGAGCGGTTCGACGTGCCGCTGACGGTCGGGGTGCATGGCATCCCGATGGGCGTGCCGCACACCCGTCCGCTGTCCGCCACCGCGCACGCCACCCGCCCGGAGCTGGTCGCCGACTACCCCTCGTGGTTCGGCACTGTGCAGGTGCCGGCCAGTGCCGCGGCGCTGCTGGAGATGCGACTGGGGGAGTCCGGCCACGACGCGATGGGCTTCGCGGTCCACGTGCCCCACTACCTGGCGCAGTCCGCGTTCCCGCAGGCCAGCAAGGTGGCCCTGGAGCACGTCGAGCGCGCCACCGGTTTGGACCTGAGGCTCGCCGCCCTGGCGGAGGCTGCCGATGAGACCACCGCCGAGATCGAGCGCCAAGTCAGCGACTCGGCGGAGGTGGCAGCTGTGGTGCAGGCGTTGGAGGAGCAGTACGACGCCTTCACGCGGAGCGCCGGGAGGCCCGGGCTGCTGGCCGAGACCTCACAGATCCCCACCGCCGAAGAGCTGGGCGCGGAGTTCGAGCGGTTCCTCGCTGAGCACACCGAGGATGGCCCCAGCTCGTAGCGCCTGCTGCAGCGCCCGGACGAGGGTGGCTGCCCTCTTGGAGAGCGCGCCCCAGCGCCCGGAGGGCCGTAACCGGATCGTTGTCGAACAGGGGGCACAACAGGACAGAAACCGTGGCGCCAGCAAGGTCGCCGTGAGAGGATCGCGACTGTTGCAGTGACGTACTGACGCTTGACCGGCGCCGCTCCAGCAGCGAGCGGCACCCCCCAGCCGACCGGCTGGTCTGCCCGGTGCAGGACGCGGGACAAGGCATTGCGGCACGACGCAGGGCGCTGGGCCAGGCGTCGTCACCGGTTGGAACAGAAGGACAGGAAACATGGCACAGGGTGCTGTCAAGTGGTTCAACGCTGAGAAGGGCTACGGGTTCATCGCCCAGGACGGCGGCGGCGCCGACGTCTTCGTCCACTACTCCGCGATCGACTCGCAGGGCTACCGCTCCCTCGAGGAGGGCCAGCGCGTCGAGTTCGAGATCACGCAGGGCCCCAAGGGCCCCCAGGCGGAGCAGGTCCGCCCGCTCTGATCACCTGCGCTCGCTGAGTCCCCGGCCGTGAGGCCCGGGTCCGCGCGCACCGACAAGGCCGTGCCCTTCGGGGTGCGGCCTTGTCGCGTCACGGGGCCCCCTCCTGATGCGCGTTCGTCCCCGCAGGCGGGAGGACGCGAGGGTCACCCTCGGCGGTGGCGTCGGCGGCCGGGGCGACCCCCGGCC
>JAEWEI010000354.1 GCA_023389545.1 Actinomycetes bacterium
TGGGGAGCCGCTCCAGGCCGCTGGGCGCCCCCGCGCCGACGGGCGTCGGCCGCTTGCGCCGGCTCATCGTGGTCCACACCAGGATCCCGACGATGACCACGAGGCCGACCAGCAGGAACGTGAGGAACCCGCTGCCGGAGGACTCTGACGATCCGTCGTCCGCCGGCTGCCCGCCGCCGCCCGCGCCACCGCCGGCGGCCGCGGCCTCGATCCCCTGGGCGGCGGTGATCGCCGCGCCCGCCCAGTTGTCGCCCCTGAGCTCGTCTTCGATAGCGGCCTGGATGTCGTCGAGCTGGGACGAGCTCAGGCCGGGCACGTTCTGCGGTGACAGGGCATACAAACGGTCGTCGACCGCCACGGCCAGCATCAGGTCGTCCGAGCCGAGCCCGGACATCGAGCGGGTCTGATCCGACCACTCGATCCGGTCCATCCCGCTGAACGTCGACACGTACACGACGTACAGCTGGTACCGCGTCGCGCCGGACAACTCGTCGAGCGCCGCCTGCACCTCCGCGGTGTCCCCGCCGAGGGCGCCCACCTGGTCCGTGATCTCCCCGGAGACCCGCACAGGGTCCGCCGCCGTGGCGGCCGACGCGGGCAGCAGCACGGCGCCCAGGGCCAGGAGGAGCGTGGCCAGCACCGCCCAGGGGGTGCGTGCCTTGCTGGTCATCGTCGTGCGGCGGTGTGGCACTCCACGATCCTCTCCCTGGGGTCTCACGAGTGCAACGACGCGGGCGCGTCGCTGGTTCCCGCTCAGCCGGGCGAGACGCCCCGACGCTAGTCCGCGACCAGGTCCTCCGCGTCGACGATCGTGTACGCGTACCCCTGTTCGGCGAGGAACCGCTGGCGGTGCGCCGCGAAGTCCTGGTCCACGGTGTCCCGCGCGACCACCGCGTAGAAGTGCGCGGTGCGGCCGTCGCCCTTGGGGCGCAGCAGTCGCCCGAGCCGCTGGGCCTCCTCCTGGCGGGATCCGAACGACCCGGAGACCTGGATCGCGACGGACGCCTCGGGCAGGTCGATCGAGAAGTTCGCGACCTTGGACACCACGAGCTTGGTGATCTCCCCGGCGCGGAACGCGTCGAAGAGACGCTGCCGCTCCGGCACGGTGGTGGCGCCGGTGATGATGTCCGCGCCGATGTGCTCGCCGAGCTCCTCGAGCTGGTCGAGGTACTGCCCGATGATGAGCGTCGGCTCGCCCTCATGCTTGGCCACGAGCTGCTCGACGACGGTGTTCTTGCCGGGGGCGCTGGCCGCGAGACGGTACTTGTCCTCCGGCTCGGCGGTGGCGTAGAGCATGCGGTCGCGCTCGGGGAGCGTCAGGCGCACCTCGACGCAGTCGGCGGGGGCGATGTAGCCCTGCTGCTCGATGTCCTTCCAGGGCGCGTCGTACCGCTTGGGCCCGATGAGGCTGAACACCTCGTCCTCGCGGCCGTCCTCGCGCACCAGCGTGGCCGTGAGGCCCAGGCGGCGGCGGGCCTGCAGATCGGCGGTCATGCGGAAGATGGGCGCGGGCAGCAGGTGCACCTCGTCGTAGACCACCAGGCCCCAGTCGCGGGCGTCGAGCAGCTCGAGGTGCGTGTAGACGCCCTTCCGCTTGGTGGTGAGCACCTGGTAGGTGGCGATGGTGACGGGCCGGATCTCCTTGCGGGAGCCCGAGTACTCGCCGATCTCGTCCTCGGTGAGCGTGGTGCGCTTGACCAGCTCGTCGCGCCACTGCCGGGCGCTGACGGTGTTGGTGACCAGGATCAGCGTGGTGGTCTGCGAGCGGGCCATCGCCGCGGCGCCGACGAGGGTCTTCCCGGCGCCACAGGGCAGCACCACGACGCCCGAGCCGCCGTGCCAGAAGCCGTCGACGGCCTGCTCCTGGTAGGGGCGCAGCGACCAGCCGTCCTGCTGGAGCCCAATGGCGTGCGCCTCGCCGTCCACGTAGCCCGCCAGGTCCTCGGCGGGCCAGCCGAGCTTGAGCAGCACCTGCTTCAGGTGCCCGCGCTCGCTGGGGTGCACCACCACGTCGGTGTCGTCCAGGCGCTGCCCGACGAGGCCCTGGGTGCGCTTGGAGCGCAGCACCTCGGCCAGCACCGCGCGGTCCAGGGAGTGCAACACCAGGCCGTGCACCGGGTCCTGGATGAGCTGCAGGCGGCCGTAGCGGGACATCGTCTCGGCGATGTCGATGAGCAGGGCGTGCGGCACCGGGTAGCGCGAGTACTCCAGCAACACCGAGATCACCTGCTCGGCGTCGTGGCCCGCGGCGCGCGCGTTCCACAGTCCCAGCGGGGTCAGCCGGTAGGTGTGCATGTGCTCGGGCGCGCGCTCCAGCTCCGCGAACGGGGCGATCGCGCGGCGGCACTCCGCAGCCTGGTCGTGGTCGATCTCGAGCAGCAGGGTCTTGTCGCTCTGCACGATCAGGGGGCCGTTCGTCATGCGGTGCCTTCCGGTAGATCACGGGTCCGGGCATGTCTGCGAACGCCGCGGGCGGCGTGGTTTGTTCCGGGCGGGCCCGGGGGCGAGGGCATCGACAGCGCGATCAGACGGGTGTGGCCGAGGCGATGCGGTGCACGGCGACGGTCAGCTCGGCGTCGCGGGCCTCATCCCGCACGCGCACCCTGCCGCCCTCGACGTGCACGGGGCGCACGCGTCGGCGCTGGTGGACGCCATGCGGGCCGACCATCTCCAGCCACACCTCGCGTCCCTGCGCCGCCGCCTCGCGCAGCACGCCGAGCGCGGAGACGGGGTTCGGGGTGGCGGGCTCCCGGCGACGCTCCTCACCCGACGCGTCGTCAGACCCCTCGGCCTCGCGCAACGTCGGCACCAGCTGGGCGACCAGGCCGGCGCGCTCCTGCGAGGTGAGGGACTCCGGGCGCCGAGCGGGGGCGGCGCCGATCTTGTGGGGCTGGTTGCGCCGGACGCTGCGCACCCGGCGCACCTGGGGCTCGGGGTGCAGCACCTGTCCGCCGGGGCCCTCGGCGATCGGGGCGAGGCCGTGCTCGCGGAGCACGGCCATCAGCTCGCGGGGCGAGGCCACCGAGCCCAGCACCGTGGGCGCCAGGCGCATCAGGCCCAGCTCGGCCAAGGCCGGGTTGTCCACGAGGCCGGCCAGCAGCGCCGGGTCGTCGGCCCGCAGGTAGCTCGCGGCGTACCCGGCGCGCAGCTGCCCGTGGCGTCGGCCCGCGTCGCGCACCATGTACTCGAGCGGCTGGGGGATGCCGTCGCGCGCATGCGCGGCCAGCCCGGCGAGCAGGTCG
>JAEWEI010000358.1 GCA_023389545.1 Actinomycetes bacterium
ACAGCGGGCACTGATCCGGCAGGGCGGCTCACCGTGATCTCACGGCGCAGATACCCGTGAAGGGAATGGCCATGAGCCCGCCGCGTCGGGGCTCCTCATGGCCGGCGGCCAGGTCGAGGTGATCGGCGCCCACGCGCTCGATCCGCCCGGCGAGCTCGACGCCGTCCACTTCGACCCGCACGAGCACCCGGTCGCGCGCCAGCGCCCGTAGCGCATGCCCGAGCGTGAGGCGGCTCTCCACGACACCGGGGTCGGGCGCGGAGATCCGGCCGAGGCCCGCCACGACAGCCACGGCCGCCATCGGGATGAGCACCTGCTGGCCGTGGGCCCGCAGGAGCACCCACTGCGGGGCCGCGTCGACGACCCGGCCCTCCACCGTGGACCCGGTGCGCAGCCGCACCGAGAGCGAGGCGCCCTGGGCGCCGCGCAGGCGGTTGCCGATCGCCACCGTCGCCCGCTCGGCGCGGGTCAGCTCGGCGACGTGCGCGTCCCGGTCGGCAGCGGCGTGGGCGGCGAACTGCGCCTCCAGATCGGCGAACAGGGCTTCCCAACGCATCTGGACACCGTAGGGGTGGATCTCGCCCGGTTGTCGTCTTTTTCTGCCCGCATGTCTGGATCTTGCGTCCAAGATGCAGTAGACCTAGACCCACGAAGAGCACCAAACGACATCAAACAGCATGAAACGAGGGTGACCGCATGACAGCGCTCGACCGCCCGACCGGCGCTTCCCGGATCCTGAGGCTGCTGGCGCTGCCCGCCGGGCTCGCCGCGAGCACCTCACTCGCCGTCCTCTTGGCCGTCCGGCTCCGGAGCATGGCCACAGCCGACCTCGCAAACCTGCGAGTCGACCAGGCCGTGGAGATCGGCATCCTCGCGATCGGGGCGGCCCTCACCGCCTGGCTGGCCCTCTCCCTGCTGGTCGCGACCGCGTGCGCGGCAGCCCGCGTGCTCGGCGGCGGGTGGGCGGCGGGCGAGCGCCTCGTGCACCGGTGCGCGCCCGCCGTGGTGCGGCGCACTCTCGTGCTGGCCGTGGGCGCCGGCCTGGGGCTGTCCATCGGCGGCGTGGCCCACGCCGCCGACACCGACCTGGGTTGGGCGCCCACCACGGCGACGGCCACGGCCACCACAGCCCCCGCGGCTGCCGACGCGGCAGAGCAGGCCGAGCCCGCGACTGTCGTCAGCACCGCCACGCACAGCAGTGCGCCGCAGACCGCCACGCAGGCCGGCGAGCCCCTTCCAGGCGACCTCCATGACGAGCGCTCGCTCGGGGACGCGACAGGGCCGGCGGGCGCCCAGGTGGTCGTCGCACCTGGTGACAGCCTCTGGAAGCTCGCGGCCGACGCCCTGGGGCCCGGCGCCAGCGCCGCCGAGATCGCCGCCGCATGGCCGCGGTGGCATGAGGCGAACGCCGCCGCCATCGGCGCCGACCCTGGGCTGATCCACCCGGGACAAGTCCTCGACGTGCCCGCCGCCCACGCCCAGCCGCCGTCCGAAGACGCGGCTCCGGCCGACGGGAGCCCGTCATGACCGCGACGGCGATGCCGCTGACCTCCGCGGAAGCCGCACTGGCCCACCTCCGCCCTGCCACCCCCTCGCGCCGGGCGGCGGCCATGCGACCCTCCGCGCCAACCGCTCCGCCCTCCACACGGGGACACGCCACACCAGCGGGCCAGCCCGTCCCCCAGGCCGCGGCTCCAGAGGCCGCTCCCCGCGCCGAGGCCGCCTCGGAGCCGGTGTCGCGATCGGGCGCGAGGACGGGCGGCGCAACTGCCTCGACAGCCCGCGTGCGCCTCATCCCCCACATGGCGCCGGGGAGCAGGCCGCGGGCTGCCAGCGGGCCGGGTCCGGTCCGCCCGCCGACCCTCGAGGAGCGCGCCTCGGAACGGCGCCGATCTGCGCTCCAGGCGGCCCGGCACGCGCCCGAGACTGCCGAGCCGGGTGACGACGCCCTGCCTGAGCCGACGTCCGTGTGCTGCTCGATTGTGCTCGTCGCTCTGGAGGTGCTGACCGGAGCCCGCTCCCTCTCCCAGCTCGCACGCTGGGTGACGCCCGAGCTCTACGAGCAGCTCGCCGCGCGCGCGGCGGTGACCGAGAGGTCGCTCGCTCCCCGGCCCACGCAGCGGCCCGAGGTGCGCAGGGCCCGGGTCTGCCGGCTCGGGCAGCGGGTGGCGGAGGCCAGCATCGTCGTGCAGGACGGCCCGCGCGTGCGCGCCGTGGCGGTCCGCCTCGAGGAGCGCCGGGGAGCGTGGCGGGCAGTCGCCCTGGAGATCGGCTGACGACTCGGACATGACGGAGGCCGGGGCGGCTCGCGCGCCCCGGCCTCCGTCAACTGCTGCTCAGCGCTTGCGCTTGGCCGCCTTGCGGCGTTCCTGACGGTTCGCGCCGCCAGCGGCGGACTCAGGCCGTGCCTCGCCGCCCTCGGAGCGCGTCACGACACCGGCGGTGCCGTCATCGCTCGGCGCGGAGTACTGCAGCGGCGTCCGCTGCTCCGGCCCGTCGATCCCCTTGGCCACCAGGGCGCCCGGACGCGGCCCGGCGGCTGCGGCGCCGGCTCCGAGCGCCGCCTGGGCAGCCGAGGCGGCCGTCACCGGCGCGGCGCCCTCGGCGTCCGCGCC